>CAKUCE010000157.1 GCA_934643535.1 uncultured Clostridia bacterium
GGTTACAGGGTGCCGGTCACGGTCAGGGTGCTGGCGCCGGGCGTGGTGGTCCAGACGCCGGTGGTGGGATCCTGCGTATACGTGGCGGCAGGCACCGTGACCTTTCCGGCAACGGTGGCAAACTGGCCGGTGGCGGCGTCATAGGTGTAATCCGTTCCGGCCACCCATGCCGTCCCGTTATAGGAAACGGAAATATCCTGAAGAATGGGGCTGAACACGTCCGTGACGACCGCCGCATCCGTCGCTTCGGCGGCCCGATTGCCGTAGTTTTCGATCAGGAACGTGTAGGTGATCTGCCCGTTCTGGGGCACGGACGCGGGCGCAAGGGCCTTATTGATGCTCAGACAGGGATCGCTGGCGGCGTTGATGGTCGCCGTCGCCGTCACGGCGGCAGGCAGGGCTCCGCCGGTGATAGAAGCGTTATTGACGATGGAGGCTTCCAGCGCCCGGGGCGCATAGTCGTTGGTACGGGTCTGATAGACCAGCAGGGCGTTGCCGCCGGCGGGAACGCTGATGCCTGTGACCACCATCGGCGGCCCCGCAGTGACGGTGGGCGCGGCCTGCAGCACGCCGTTCAGGTAATATTTGAGCGTGCCGGTCTTATATTCCAGCGGCGTGACAGTGCCCGCGCCGAAGGCATACGCGCCCAGATCGTCCGTCAGTGTCAGCCCGGTGAAGGCGGACGCACCGCTGTTGACGATGCTGATCGCATAAGCGACGCAGCTGTCACAGCCATAGGTGCCGGTCACGGCGGTCTTGGTCGCAGTGAGAATATCCACCAGTTCCCCCGTTACGATATTGGAACGGGTAACGGTATTATTATAAGAAAGGGTCGCCTGATTGGTAAAGGTCGCCATATCGATTCCTCCCGAATGGATCGTCCAATGGATGAGATGAAAGGATGAGATGAAAGGAAGGGATGCTTTTTCCCTTCGCTTTACTGTATGCGGGAGGCGGGGGAGGGTGCGGGGGAGACGAGAGCGAGTTTGCTCTTGCGGACGCTTGCACACGCTGAAAATTGTGATATAGTGGTGGAAGGATTCGAACACAGGCGAAAGGGGAACGAAAGATGAAGATCCTTCTGATCCGGCACGGAGACCCGGACTATGAGCACGATACCCTGACGGAGCAGGGCTGGCGGGAAGCGGAACTGCTGGCTCAGCGGATGAAGACCATTCCCGTGGACGGATTTTACCTTTCCCCGCTTGGCCGGGCGCAGGCCACGGCCAGCGTGACGCTGAAAGCACTGGGCCGCACCGGTGAAACGCTGCCGTGGCTGCGGGAGTTTCACGGCAGCATCGAGGAGCCCTTTACCGGCCAGCGCCGCTGCCCGTGGAATATGCTGCCGCAGTACTGGACGAATCAGGAAACGCTGCTGGATCCCGTTCGCTGGCGGGAAGACGGAATCCTCCGCACCGGCGACGTGGAGGAGGTCTTCGAGGAGACCGCCGCCGGGGTGGACGGGCTGCTGGACCGGTATGGGCTGAAGCGGCAGGGAAATCTCTACGTGGGGGAAAATCAGCCGAAGACCATCGCACTGTTCTGCCATTTCGGGATCAGCATGGCGATTCTGTCCCATCTGATGCTGATCTCTCCGGCGGTGCTGTGGCACGCCGTGTTCCTGCCGACCACTTCCATCACCACGCTGGTGACGGAAGAACGGGTGCCGGGGAAAATGTTCTTCCGCTGCAGCGGCATGGGCGACGCTTCCCATCTGGAAGGGCAGGACAGGCCGCTGGGCCGTTCGGGGCTGTTTAACGAATGTTATGGCTGCGGGGAAGAAAAGCCCGCACGATGAACGCCTTCTGCATCACCGCGTCCGCGGAACGGACGGACGTTGATTCACTTTATCGTTGGGAGGAAAAAGCATGTTTCCTGAACCGAAATACGCCGACGCAGAGCTGGAGCTGGCCGGACGGATGAACCCTGGCCCCTGGACGGCGCATTCCCGCCACGTGGCGGAGGCGGCGCAGCGCATCGCCGGGGCCTGTGGGGAGCTGGATCAGGAGAAAGCTTATGTCTGCGGCCTTCTGCACGATATTGGCCGCAGAAACGGCGTCAGCGCCCTGCGGCATGCCGTGGACGGCTATGATTATCTGATGGGCAGGGGCTGGGACGAACCGGCCCGCATCTGCCTGACCCATTCCTTTCCCATCCGGGATGTGGAGGCGGACATCGGCCGGAAGGATATTACGCCGGAGCAGTATGCTTTCCTGCGGGATTATCTGGCCGGGACGGAGTACGACGACTACGACCGGCTGATTATCCTCTGCGATTCGCTGGCCACCGCCGAGGGCTTCTGCATTCTGGAAAAGCGATGGGTGGACACCACCCGGCGCTATGGTGTGTTTCCCTTTACGGTGGAGCGCTGGAACCGGACTTCCGAGATCAAGGCGTATTTCGAGCAGAAAACCGGCCGTTCGATCTATGAGCTGCTGCCGGGGATCGAACGCTGCATTTACCAATGAAACATGGAACGCTGAGAACGGAAGGAGAAAACGATGATCCACATTGAAACGATCGACCGGGAACACCGGCAGGATCTTCTTCTGCCCAACGAGCCTTTCGCCCTGACCGGCAGAATGGCGCTCTCCTATACGGACGGGCAGTGGCGCTATGAGGTACGCCCCTTTCCGCCGGAGCAGGTCGGAGAGATGTGTTTTCCAGACGAAGGCTACGACTTCGACGCCATGGAGGACAGCGTTTTTCTGGGAGCTTACGACGGGGAAAAATGCGTCGGGCTGGCGGTGCTGCAGCCGGGATGCTTCAAGTACATGTATCTGTACGATCTGAAGGTCTGCCGCGCATACCGGGGCCGGAAAATCGCCTCGCTGCTGATGGATGAGGCCCGAAAGCTCGCCCTTGAAAAAGGCTTTCGGGGCCTTTACACGCAGGGGCAGGATAACAACGCAGGGGCCTGCCTGTTCTACCTGCATTACGGCTTTCGGATCGGCGGGCTGGATACCGAGGTTTACAAGGGCACCCGGCAGGAAGGAAAGGCGGATATTTTCTTTTATCTTGACTGTTGATTTTCGCACGGCTCGCGTTCGGAGGCGCATGGATCATGGAGCTTGTCAGCAACTATATGCATAACGATCTTCTGCGGCAGGAGCTCAACGCCCTGACCCGCCGGACCTTTGGCTTTGATTTTGAAGACTGGGTGCGCGGCGGCTTCTGTGGGGAAGATTATCTCCCTTACTCGTTTCGGGAGGAGGGACGGGTCGTGGCCAACGTATCCGTGAACCGGATGATCTTCGTCCAAAATGGCGTAGAAAAGCGCTATTTCCAGTTGGGCACCGTCATGACGGAGGAAACGTACCGGCGGCGGGGACTGGCGAGGAGATTGGTGGAACAGGTGCTGCGTTCCTATGAGCGGGCCGGGGACGGCGTGTATCTGTTCGGCAATATGGACGCGCTGGACTTTTACCGCAAGCTGGGCTTTCACGAGCTTTTGCAGTATGCGTATACGCTCAGACCCGGCACCGTCCAGGCGGAGGGCCGGCCCTTCCGTCCGGTAAAAGAAGAGTTTTCTGCGCTGTGGGAGCGGTACGTGCGCGCCGTGCGGAACGGCGCGTGCTTTTCCTCGCTGGAACAGAAAAATCGTTACGGTTTACAGATGTTCTATACGGCGGGAGGGGACAACGTCTGGTATTCGGACGATCTGGACTGCTTCGCCGTGCTGGAAGAAGAAAAGAAGGAGAAAGAAGAAAGTCTGCTGACGCTGGTCGGCGTTGCAGGTGAACGAAAGGTTCCCCTTGGGGCGGTGCTGGCCCGGCTGGAGCTGCGCGGGCGGCCCGTCCGGCTGGGCTTTTCGCCCCTTGCAGAGGACGCGCCCCTGTTTGAAAATGTGCCTTTTGACGGCGGGGAGGACTACCGGCTGTTTTACCGGGGCGCGGAGCTGGAAAGCATCCCGCGGGAACGGCTGTATTTCCCGCTGCTGTCCCACGCCTGAAAGGGACGAAAAGCGGATTGACGTTGACTTTGCGGACGGTCTATAATGGGCGGGAGCAAAGGGTGAAGGAGAACGAAGGAAGCATGGGGAACGCCATTAAACCCAATTATCAGATGCGCCATCTGACCACCGGGGATCTGGAACAGTATAATCAACTGCTGCGCTACGCCTTTCAGGTGACGGAACAGGAGCTGGCGGAAACGGGCTGGCGGGATGACGAGATCAAGCAGTCGAAATTTCCGGTGCTGGAACGGGCCGATGTGCTGGGCTGCTTTGACGGCGGCAATCTGATCTCTCAGATTGCCGTGTATCCGCTGGAAATGAATATCTACGGGCAAACCTATTCCATCGGCTTCGTGACCAGCGTGTGTACCTATCCCGAATACACGGGCCACGGCATCATGAAGCGGCTGATGCACCTGAGCCTGGAAGACATGCGGATGAGGGGACAGTCCTTCGCAATGCTGTTTCCCTATTCCATTCCGCTGTACCGGCGGTTTGGCTATGAGATCATCTCCAATAAAATTTCCTACACGGTCAAGGACCGGCAGATCCCTTCCAAGGCGATGGCTCCCGGCTATGTGCGCAGGGTCGGCTGGCAGAGCCGGGACCTGATGGAGCTGCATACCCGCTTTGCGGCGGCCACCCACGGCTGTCTGTACCGCAACAGTCTGGCGTGGGAGGAATACTGGCGCTGGGACGAGGACGATACCTTCGTGGCCGTCTACTACAACGTGGAGGGCGAGCCGAACGGCTACATGGTGTACCTGATCAAGGACGACGTCATGCACGTAAAGGAAATGATCTACCTGAACCGTGAGGCTTATGAGGGCCTGTGGGAGTATATCCGCGCTCATGATTCCATGATCGACGAGGTGCGGGGAAATTCCTATTTCAGCGACCCGATCGCCTTTGAAATGGACGACGGCGACATCCGGGAAGTGATCCGTCCCTACATTATGGGCCGGATCGTGGATGTGGAGAGGTTTCTGGAAAACTATGCCTGCGATCCCAACGAAAGCGGCGTGCGCTTTGCCTTTGAGATCGAGGATGAATTTCTGGACTGGAACAACCGGACCGTGACGGCGGAATTCCGGCGGGGCCGGTGCTGCCTGACGGAAGAAACGCCCGATTACCGGCTGAAGCTGTCGATCGCTACGCTGACGACGCTGCTGGTGGGTTATAAATCCGCCCTGAAGCTGTACCGCATGGGCCGCATCGAGGCCGAGACGGACGCGGTGCTTCGGCTGGACAAGGCGATTCTGCACGAAGCGCCCTATATTTCCGACTATATTTGATGGAAACGGAGAAAAACGATGGCTTCCAGCAGGGAATATCTGGATTTTGTTTTGGAGCAGCTCTCCGGACTGGAGGAGATCGGCTTCCGACCCATGATGGGGGAGTATATGCTGTATTATCAGGGAAAGCTGGCGGGCGGCGTCTATGACGACCGGCTGCTGGTCAAGCCGGTTCCGTCCGCCGTGGCCTATGTGGGAGAGCCGGTATATGAGCTGCCCTATGAGGGCGCGAGACCCATGCTGCTGATTGAAAACATGGACGACCGGGTCTGGCTGACAGGGCTGTTCCGCACCATGGCGGACGAGTTGCCGGGACCGAAAAAGAAAGGAAGGCAGGCCATGAATGAGACGAATGAGAAGCTGCTGGGCTGGGCTGTAGAACTGCAGGCACTGGCGCAGGCGGGGCTTCACTATGGCAGGGACCCTTTTGACCGGGAACGCTATGAGCGAATTCGGAACCTTGCAGCGGAAATGCTGGCCTTTCAGACCGAGCTTCCGCCGGAAAAGGTCAGGGAGTTTTTCTGCAGCGAAACGGGCTATCAAACGCCAAAGCTGGACACCCGCGCCGCCGTTTTTCGGGACGGCAGGATCCTGCTGGTTCGGGAAAACGACGGTCTGTGGTCGCTGCCCGGCGGCTGGGTGGATGTGGATCTGTCCGTGGGGGAAAGCGCGGTGAAGGAGGTCCGGGAGGAAGCCGGACTGGAGGTGGAGGTGGAACGGGTGATCGCCGTGCAGGATCGGGAAAAGCACAATCAGCCCCGCTATGCCTGGAAAATCTGCAAGGTGTTCGTCCTCTGCCGCCTGCTGGGCGGAGCGTTTCAGCCCAATTCGGAAACCACGGCAAGCGGCTGGTTCACGCTGGATCAGCTTCCGCCGCTGGCGGAGGCCAAGAATACGCGGGAACAGCTTGAAATGTGCTTTGAGGCCGCTGCGTCGGAACACTGGAACACCCGAATGGATTGACGAAAGGAGAAGACCCCGTGATGAAGGAGGTCGCTCTGGGAAATATCATGGTGGACTGCGGCGATGAAAAGGCGCTGCAGGCATTCTATGGCCAGATGCTGAACTGGGAATCATGCGTGCTTTTCGGCCGTCCGGCTGTGCGGAGCGCCGGAGGGGTGGTTTTGCTTTTCTGTCAGGAGGAAGATTACGTTCCGCCGGTGTGGCCGGAGCAGGACGGCTGTCAGCAGAAGCAGATGCACTTCGATTTTCAGGTGGATTCCGTTCCTGAGGCCGTGGAGAAGGCTCTGCGGCTTGGCGCGGTCAAAGCGCCCGCCCAGTACGGCGGCGAGGAGTTTGTCACCATGCTGGACCCGGCCGGGCATCTCTTCTGCCTTTGCCGGAAGGCGGAGAAAAAAGCGGAAAAGAACGGCTGCGCCGCGCTCATCCGCCGGGTGAACAGCCCGGAGGAAAAGCGCCGCATCAGCCGGGAAATTCTGGAAAGCCTGCCGGAGTGGTTTGGCATTCCCGAAGCCCGGGAGACGTACATCGCCGAAAGCGCCGGGCAGACCTTCTTTGCCGCCGAACAGGGCGGAAACGCCGTCGGCTTTGTCTGCCTGAAGCAGACCGGCGCGCATGCGGCGGAGCTGGAAGTGATCGGCGTGCGGCGGGAATATCACCGTCAGGGCGTCGGCAGGGCGCTGGTAGAGGCGGCCCGGGAGGAGGCCGGACGGCGGGGCAATGTGTTTTTGCAGGTGAAAACCGTGGCCATGGGGCGATACCCGGAGTACGACGCGACCAACCGGTTTTATCAGAGCCTTGGTTTTCAGGAGCTGGAAATTCTTCCGACGCTCTGGGGCGAACGGAATCCGTGCCAGATCTATGTGCTGGCTTTATAGCATAATAATGAAAAAAGCCTGTACGCCCTGATTTTCCAAGGCATGCGGGCTTATTTTCCCGTCGTTCTTCCTTTGAGAAAAAAGTCTTCGGAAAAATTTTGAAAAAGTTGTTGACAAATGGAGACGAGTAAGGTATTATATAACACGTCGCCGCGACAAACGGTGATGAAAGGGCGGGGGAGCATAGCTCAGCTGGGAGAGCATCTGCCTTACAAGCAGAGGGTCACAGGTTCGAGCCCTGTTGTTCCC
>CAKUCE010000158.1 GCA_934643535.1 uncultured Clostridia bacterium
GTCGCTAGCTGCCTTCGGCAGCTGCATCCACTGGATGCGCGCTCCTTCTCGCCGCCCTATAACCCCGGCAGGCACCGGAGGAGAGCGGGTGCCAGTGGGCACAACCGCCGCAGGCGGTTAGCGACCCGCAGGTGTGACACGAAACGAGCGGGGACTACGGCAGTAGGCCCCGCGACGATTGAGTGGCAGCAGTGCCTCCTGCACCTCCACTTTCCCAAACGGCGGCTTACAGCCCCGCTGTCAGCGCGTCGTACATTTCGTCCCACACCTGTCCGCCGTCGAAACCGTCGGCTTCCATGTTGAAATCCTTCTCCCAGATCACATGGCCCTCGTAAATGTCGGCGGTGTAGTCCGTTACCGCGGCGTGAAGGATTCGGTTGTCATAGACGATGGCAAAGCTGTAGCTTCCGTCCGTGGAATCCTGCCATTCCGACTTTGTTTCCGCCCGCAGGGTTCGAGCCGTCATAGGCTCCGTGCCCTCCCAGCGATAAAAGGTGTATTCGCATTCCAGTCCCGCAAGGCCGTTGTTGGCGCTGGAAATCAGATACCCTTTGTCCGCGTCCAGCATATAGTTCGCCAGCCCGCCGTAAGGGGTGGCATAGACGTACTGCTCCCCGTCCCAGACGTAAAGATCATAGTAGGCGTTGGAAGCCCCTAACTGGCTGAGCACTACGATATCGTCCGTGCCGTCGAAGTTTACGTCCTCCATCCAGACGGTGGGCAGTTCTGCCACAAAGTAAACCTCCTGCCCGTTGGGAGCCGTGCAGCGGTAAATCGCGCCGTCGGCGGTGTCGGTCAGCTTTTCAAAATTGAGGAAATTCTGTTTGTCCTCCGCAGCCGCGCAGACGAAAAAAACGCTTCCCAGCAGGCACAGGGCCGTCAGGATGGAAAGCGCTTTGCGAAATTTCAGATGCTTCATAGGAAAGTCCTCCTTGTTTTCTTTGTTTCAGTGCAGACATAGAACGACTGGAAAAGGCAAAGCCCTGCCGAAGCAGGGCCTGAGAAATCATTTCTTTTCCAGCTCTTCCGCGATCAATCCGGCACAGAAGGCCACATACTGGGCGCAGGGGCGTTTTTGGTAGTACTCCGGCGTGCGTTGGGAGGGAACAGGGGAGGCGGAAACGCCGTTTTTCTCCAAAAGCTCCCGGCAGACGGAAGTGCCGTATTTTTCCACAAAACGCTCATGCAGCTGCTGCACCTGCGCGTACAGGCGCTTCTTGCCGTCCAGATCCGCTCCGTCGGTGTAGCCCCGCAGGGCGCTCAGCACCATGGCCATGGCGAGGAACGCGCCGCAGGTGAAGCGCAGCCCGCCGACGCCCCCGCCCAGTCCGCCGGACAGGCGCAGGGCCGTTTCCCGGCTCATGCCCATGTCCTCGGCAAAGGCGGCGTACACCGACTGAGCGCAGTTGTGGCCTGACAGGAACAGCTCCCGGGCCAGCTCCGCTTTTTCGTTGGGAGCCATGGCTTACTTCCGCTCCCGGGGCTGAAGCTCGTCAATGGCGTTGGCGATTTCATCCAGCCAGTTGCCGTTGGTCAGCTCGATCATGCCCTTGTCCGCGCTGGCGGCCAGCTTGCGGTCGATGGGCAGGGCGGCGGTGTGAGGAATGCCGTACTGCCTGGCGATCGCGTCCACATGGCTCTCGCCGAAGACCTCGATCTTCTTGCCGCAGTCCGGGCACTGGACGTAGCTCATGTTCTCCACCAGACCGATGACGGGGATGTTCAGCATATCCACCATCTTGATGGATTTTTCCACGATCATGCCCACCAGTTCCTGAGGCGTGGAAACCAGCACCGCAGCGTCCACCGGGATGGACTGGCACACGGTCAGCATCACGTCGCCGGTTCCCGGAGGCATATCGATGAACAGCACGTCCTTATCACCCCAGATCACGTCCGTCCAGAACTGGGTCACAGCGCCGGCGATGATCGGGCCGCGCCAGGCTACGGGGTCGCTGTCGTTTGGCAAAAGCAGGTTCAGGCTCATCACGTCGATGCCGGTGGTGGTGCGCACGGGGAAAATGCCCGTGTCGTTGCCCTCGGCCTTCTGCTTCAGGCCGAATTCCCGGGGAATGGACGGGCCGGTGATGTCCGCGTCCAGAATGCCCACCTTCAGGCCCATGCGCTGCATGGTGACGGCCAGCAGAGACGTGACCATGGATTTGCCCACGCCGCCCTTGCCGCTGCACACGCCGATGACCTTTTTGATGTGGCTCTGCTCATGGGGCTTCTGCAGCAGGCTTTCCGGTTCGGTGCGCTGGCCGCAGCTCTGCCCGCAGGTGGAGCAGTCGTGTGTACATTCGCTCATGATTTGTTTCCCTCCGTAAGTGATTGTCGGAAAAGCCTGCTTTCGGCAGGCTTTTTCGCAGAAAACCGTTTTACTCGTCCGCCGGTTCCGCCTGCCCGGCCAGCGAAGCCGCCAGGTGCGCCGCCTCCCGGATCAGGCTGTCCAGCCGCTGCTGGCCCACCCCGGCCACGTACAGGCCGCAGCGCTCCAGCGGCACCAGCACCTTCTGGGCTTCGCTCAGGCTGATGGCCATGGCGATGGCGGGAGACACCTCGCCCAGCATGGAATTGGCGTTGAGCAGACCGGTAACGCCCACGATGACGTCGGCGCTTTTGCACTGATAGCGGATAGCGTTCTCGCCGGTGGCGCCCTGATCCGCCCCCGCCTTGAGCATGGCGGCGGTGGCCTGAGTGTTGGTGCCCAGCGCAATCAGGGGCTGGGTCGGCATTTCCCGCTTCAGGGCCGCGATCAGGCTTTTGCCCACGCCGCCGCCCTGTCCGTCGATGACCAGTATCTTCATGCGTCGCCCTCCCAGGGCATGCTTTTGAGCCGGATTCTGGCCCGGCTCTGTATATCATACGCCTGAAAATAAGAATTTTCAAGGGGGATCCACACTTCCCGGAACCGCTCCAGCAGGGCCGGACTGCGTTTTTCGATACGCCGCAGCTGCTCGGCGGGGGAAACGCACAGAAAGGCGGTCAGCGCGTCCGCAGCCCGGCAGCTTTCCTCAAAGCGGGGATGAAGGGCGTAGCTGCCCTCCACGATCCGCACCGGGCTTTCGGGAATGAACGCGGGCTTCGTCACGCCGTGATGGCAGTCGAAGCTGCCGTAGGAGAAGGCCCTGCCCGCCGTCAGGCCGGGCAGCACCTCCGAAAGAAAACGTTCGTAGTGGATGTTCCCGCCGGGCTGGCTCAGCCGCTCCGGGGTACGCAGCTCCGGCGGCAGGAAAAAATCGTCCATGTGAACCGTGGGCGCGCCGTACAGGCGGCTCAGTTTTTCGGCCAGCGTGGTCTTGCCGGAGCCGCAGGGGCCGTCCAGCACCGCCAGCACGGGCCTGCCCTGCGCGCTTCGGCCTTCGATGGCGGAAAGCAGCGGCAGCAGAACGGCAAAGTCGCTGGAAACCACCCGGTAGGCGGGCCGGTATGCCGCCCGGTAACGGGGCGAATGGCTGGCCGGGGGATAACCGGCCGCGCGGTATTCGGCCAGATAGCCGTCCAGCGCTGCCGCCGAAAAGCGGGCCCGGCCCGCCAGCGCAGCCGCGCGCAGACCATCCAGATCCTGTTCAAAGCCCGGCAGACGCTCGTCGCCGGGCTGCATCGGCGGAACGTCTGCCGCCGTCAGGGTCATCATCCGGGCCAGCCGCTCCGGCGGCAGGGCCCGGACGGCGGGCGCGGCCAGATTCATCCGGCACA
Source organism: uncultured Clostridia bacterium (assembly GCA_934643535.1). Classification (GTDB taxonomy): domain Bacteria; phylum Bacillota; class Clostridia; order Christensenellales; family Aristaeellaceae; genus Limiplasma. Next base: position 3,700 of record CAKUCE010000158.1, read on the forward strand.
GCCCGTTCCCGATGAGGGTAAAGGGCGGAAGAGCGGCGTTCTCCGGCGTTTCAGCCGCCTCTGCCCGGATCCGCTCCGCCAGCTGTCCGTCCGGCGGCAGCAGGTGGCCGCAGCCGAACCGGCTCTGGTACAGCAGCTTCACGCCGTCGCAGGGTTCCATTTCCGGCGTTTCCGTCAGCCGTTTATGAAGCAGCGCTTCGGTCATGCTCATGGAACGCGCCTCCCTTCCGTCTGTTTTTGCTCTTTATTGCCGGATCAGTCTGGCCTTTTCCAACGCCAGCACGATGGCGGGGATCAGCACGAGCTGCAGCACGATACCCGGCCAGGCGTTGACGAAGCCGCCCATCCAGAAGGCCGCCAGCGTGAAGGTCTGCTCGGTCAGCAGGCCGTAGATCGGAATGCTGACCAGCCCCCAGACCACGCGGCCTGCCAGCAGCGCGGCCAGCAGAGAGAGGTAAACGCCCTTCGCACTGCCGTGCCAGCGGCTGTAGCACAGGCCAGCCACCGCGCCGTAGGCCGCCAGCTCAAAGGCCATGGCTAGCGCCGTGGGCACCATGGGCGGCATTCCGAACAGTACGCTGCGCAGAAGGGGCGTTACAAAGCCCACCAGCAGGCCCCACTGCCAGCCGCACACGAAGCCGCACAGCAGCACCGGCAGGTGCATGGGCAGCAGCATCCGGCCGAAGTTGGGAATGCTTCCCGTCAGGAAGGGCAGCACCAGACCCGCCGCCAGCAGCAGCGCAGAGAGCACCAGTTTTTTGGTTTTATTGGACATCCGAAACCATCCTTTCGTCATGAAGACATGCAAAATGAAGACATGCAAAACTCCCTTTTCTCCCTTCTTCGGAAGGGAAAAAGGACGCCTTCGTGACATCCGGATGAAAAGGTTGGGTTGATTATACCAGAGGTTTCTTCAAAAGTCCAGCGCCGCCCCTTACGCGCCGAAGCAGGCGAACATCACGATCAGGTAGACCACGTACAGCCCGCCGATCAGGAAACCGATCCAGCGCTGGAATTTGCCCTTCCACAGGGCGGGAACCAGCACGGCGGCGCAAATGACCAGGCAGGCGGGAATATCCAGCAGCATTCCCTGACTCTGGACGGGCAGAGGCTTGCCGAGGATCAGGGAGCACAGGGGCAGGATCAGCGTCAGATCCATGATGTTCGCGCCGATGATATTGCCCACGGACAGGGAGGACTCCCTCTTGCGGATGGCGGTCAGGGTGGTCACCAGCTTCGGCAGGGAGGTGCCGACGGCGATCATGGTGGCGGCCACGATGGCGTCGGGTACGCCCAGCAGGGACGCGATGGCGGAGCCGTTGTCGATCAGCAGCTGCGCGCCCAGCACGATAGCCGCCGCGCCTACCACGAACTTGACGATGTTGACCGCAATGGTCTTGCCGTTGACGGCAGGGCGTTCCGTGTCCTCCGCGACTTCCGTGCCCTGCTCCCGGCGGGCGGCAATCAGGCTTTCCACGATAAAGCCTGCGAAGATCAGCAGAATGAAAACGCTCTCGCCGATGGAAAGCTGGCCGTCCCGGGTAAAGGCAAACAGGACCAGAACCGCCGCCAGCAGCAGGCAGGCCTTGACGCCGAACTGCTTCCGGCTCATGGCGCATTCCATGCAGACCAGCGACAGGCACATGATCAGCCCCACGTTGGCCGTGACGGAACCTACCGCGTTGCCTACGGCGATATCTGCGCTGCCTTCCAGCGCCGCAAAGACGGACACCAGCATTTCCGGCAGGGTAGTGGCAAAGCTGACGATGGTCGCGCCGATGATGAATTTGGGAATGCCGGACGCCTCGGCGATCCAGCTGGCCGCGTCCACGAACAGGTCGCCGCCTTTGATGATGCAAATCAGTCCTGCCGCGAAGAAAAGGACGATCCACAATGGGGTGCTGCCGGTAAAGTTCAGGTTCATGAGAAGATCCTCCTTCGGATGGGATCATGCAAAAAAGAGACTTTTCGCACGATCAGCCAATGTGATGTGCTAAAAGTCTCATTACCTATCGGATAGGCGCATGACCACCGGCGGAGGCCGGGATATGTTGGCCATGTCTTGACAACTACTCCCTTTTAACGAAAGTTAGCATATCACAACAAACGAAGGCTGTCAATCGAAGCCGTTCCTTTTTCCGGCATGTTTTTTTCAGGCGCAGGGCGTTTTTTTCTCTTGCAAGCCGGCTGAAAAAGTGCTAAAAAAGAAACCGAAAAAAACCTTCTTAACAAACCTCGAAGACGGCGGTGTTTTCCACATTCCTTGCGGTTTCCGCTGCGAAAGGAGCGTTCCCCATGAAGTATCCATCGGTTCAGGAGAATCTGAAACAGGTCACCAACCCCTATCTGCCCTCATGGGAATATGTGCCGGACGGGGAACCCTATGTGTTTGGCGACCGGGTATATGTATATGGCTCTCATGATTTTTTCAACGGCGATCTGTACTGCATGGGCGACTACGTCTGCTGGTCGGCCCCGGTGGACGATCTGGGCAGCTGGCGCTATGAAGGCGTGATCTACCGCAAGGATCAGGACCCGCATAACGGCGATTTGCAGGGAAATCTCTATGCGCCGGATGTGACCGTCGGCCCGGATGAACGGTACTATCTCTATTATGTGCTCAGCAACGTGAACTTCGTCTCCGTGGCCGTATGCGATACGCCCGCCGGAGCGTATCAGTTCTATGGATACGTCCACTACCCGGACGGCACGCTGCTGGGGCTGGGCGCAGGGGATGAGGCGCAGTTCGACCCGGGCGTACTGACGGAAAACGGCAGGACGTATCTGTACACCGGTTTCTGCGGCGTTGGCGACCCGAACAAGCACGGAGCCATGGCCACGGTGCTGGATTCCGATATGCTGACGGTGCTGGAAGCGCCCGCATTTGTGATTCCCAGCACCGCCACCAGCGAGGGCACGGGCTTTGAGGGACATGAGTTCTACGAAGCACCTTCCATCCGCCGAAAGGACGGGCTGTATTATCTGATCTATTCGTCCGTCCTGTTCCATGAGCTGTGCTGCGCCGTCAGCCGGGAGCCTACCCGGGGCTTTGTTTATCAGGGCGTGCTGGTCAGCAGCGGCGACCTGCACATCGATACCTACAAGCCCGCTTCCATGTGCGCCTACTATACCGCCAACAACCATGGCAGCATGGTGGAGATCGGCGGCGAATGGTATATTTTCTATCACCGTCACACCAACGGAACCAATTTCAGCCGTCAGGGCTGTCTGGAAAAGCTGCATTTCCGGCCGGACGGCACGGTGTCGCAGGCGGAAATGACCTCCTGCGGCGGCTGCGCGCCGCTGCGGGGCTTGGGGGAATATCCCGCTTATCTGGCCTGCAACCTGTTCAACGAGGTGGAAAAAACCTATGTGCCCTGGTCCGGTTGGATGGACGACCGCTTCCCCAAGATCACGCAGGAGGGCCGGGACGGCGACGAAAACAACGGGTATATCGCCAATATGTGCCCCCATGCCACGGCGGGATTTAAATACTTTGACTGCCGGGACGTGGGG
>CAKUCE010000159.1 GCA_934643535.1 uncultured Clostridia bacterium
CCCTAAAAATGCCTTTTCTACAAATTCTTGAATTTGCGGAAGACGAATCGACAAGCACCCGCTCGAAACGCCGGAAAGAGGCGAAACGAGCGGGTTGTTTTTGAAAGATGCAGTGTGTCAAAAGAATGCTTTCTTCCCTTGCCAACCCATTTCAAATATGGTATATTATAAGTATACTTTTTATCATGGAGGTTTACTTTGGCAAACGTTAATCAGAAGGAAGCCGTCGCCGCCCTGCACCGGGAACGGATGCTGGAGGCGGCAGAAGCGCTTTTTCATCAAAAAGGCTTTGAGGCCACCACCATCGACGACATTTCCAAGGCGTCCGGATACAGCCGGCGGACGCTGTATGCCTATTTTGTCAATAAGGAGGATTTCCTTCGGCAGATCGTCCGAAAGGGGCTTGAACGGCTGGACAAGGCACTGGACGCCGCCCTGCGCCGGGAGAGCTTCGACGAGCGCTATTTCGCCGCCTGCGAAGCCGTTCTTCTCTACCTGCGGGAATGCCCTCAGTCGGCAAAGCAGGTCCGGCAGGTACAGCCGGAAAAGCTGGATGGCGGCGATCCGACGGTAGGGGAAATTCTGGCCCTGGGCCAGCAGATCAACGAACGGCTTTCGGATATGCTCCGTCAGGGGCAGACAGAAGGATGCGTGCGGGGCTCGCTTCACCCGGAACGCTGCGCTGTGGTGCTGTGGTCAGCCCTGAATGGGCTGAACGATACGTTTCAAAATCAGGGAGATTTTCTGGCAAAGCGTTTCAGTATTTCTCAAAACGAATTTCAGCGGGAAGCGCTGGAACAGCTGCTTTCCTCTCTGCGAAAGGAGAAAACGCCGGATTGATGAAGCTGGAACTGATTTCTGGAAATCCCGAGGGGGAAGCAGCGCGCCTGCTGGCGGTCAGCCGCCGGGCGGAAGAAGGGCTGGCTTTGACGGAGGCACAGGCGCGAACCGTCGCCCAGGCCCATGGAGACGCCCTGCTCCGGACCGGACGCATCGAATTCGGCAAAAGCGCTGCCGAGAGTCTCTTAGAAGCCTTTGCCGGTTCTCCGTGGCTGACCCGGGAAAATCAGGGCCAGCAATTGGCGGAGCTATTGACGCTGTTCTATGACTGCCGGGCCGAGCTGCCGGACCAGCTGCCCGACGGCTGGCTGCTGGAACGGATGCGCCGGGCCTATGACGGGCCTTGTCAGGGCTGCATGGAGCTGATGGGCGACTGCTTTCTGCTGCGTCTGCCCCGGCATCTGCGGCAGGGAGGCCGCCTGGAGGATTTTTCATGGACGTAAACGGGGAATGTGGAAAAGAAGAATAGGAGAAAAAGGAAGAAATGATGACTCCAAATCCTCTGGCGGTTTTTCATCCCATCGTCCCGGAGCGGCTTCGGGCCGGGGATTATTTCGCTTCTCTGACAGAAGAAGCCCTTGCCTGCGGCCTTTTGACGGAGAGCGATCTTTCCTGCCTGCAGGCCCAGCTTCCGGAGCTGCTGCGCCGCATGGCCGTCCAGTATGCGGGGGAGGGGAGCGGCTCCCTGCCGGTGGAAGTCGCCGGAGAAATGCTGCGTTCCCTGCAATTTGTGCTGGGCGCGGCGCTGAAGGGCTTCCCCTCCCCGGAGGAAGCGGCGGCCGCCCTGAAGGAACGGCCGCTGAGCGAGCTGTACGATGAAGGACTGGGCCGGGTGCGGCAAAAGCTGCGCACGGTTCGCCTTCTCCAACGAAGGATCCTGTCCCGGCTGTTTCAGACGCCCAATGTATTCTGGCGTTCCACCATCGAGGGCGGCGTAAACGGTTTCTTCCGGCTGTACCGGCCCGAGTTTGCCGCCCATGAGATTCATATCACGGCAGACTATCCGCCTCTGCTGGGCCGTCCCGCCCTGCAGGGCGCGGAATTTATGGAGCGCTATCTGGAAGAGATCGACGGGGAAAACGCCTTTCTTCGCGCCTTTCCTCATCGGGCGGTCCATCGGCTGCTGCTGGGCCTGAGCCGGGAGTATGCCAGCGCGCCGGTCAATCTGTTTGAGCCGGTCTGCCTGTCGGCACTGGGACTGACGCTGTGCGGGCGCTCCCCGGTGACGCTGGATCTGACGCCCGGCGAAGTGGATCGGCTGGCCCGCGGTTTTGAAAACCGGGCGCCGATCCGTCCGGCGCTGGAAAAAGCGCTGGCCCAGCTGGCGGAACAACTGGAGCTGCCGGGCCGGGCGCTGCGCTATACCGCCCAATGTCTGCCCAAGCTGGAAGAAGCCGTCCGGGCCGCGTTGGCGCTGGGAAAACCCGAGCGGGCGTTTCTCCTGCCCGCAGCCGAAAGCGCGCCGGAGCCGGAGCTGCTCTACGGCGAAAGCATGGACAGCCGGGCCTATGCGCGCCTGCTGGAGCGGCTTGTCCGGGCGGATACCGCCGAAGAGCAGGCGGCGCTGATCGTGGAAAACGTGCATTCGCTGGCAGACCTGCTGGATCTGCTGACCGATCTGGACGCAGGGGACGAGGCCCTTGCCGCTCTGGTGAAACGTCTGCCGCCGGACGCACTGGCCGGGATTCGTGCCCACTACGCCGACGGGCTGCTGGCCGAACGGGAGGCCGACCGGCGGCTGTGCCGCGCGTTGGACGAAAGATAGCCTTATCCCTTTTCGGGGCTCAGCCATTCCTTGGCCTTTTCCACATCCTTTTCAAAGTGGACGGCGACGCCAGAGGACATCAGCCGCCGGGAAAGCTCCCGGCGGACTTTGCCGTCCGCCCCGATGAAAGCGACGCGGCGGAAGGGTTTCTCCGTCTCCGTCAGCGTGCGGACAAGAGCCTCCGTGATCTCCGGCGTGATCTTCGAATCCGTAAGCACAAAGGCCACGCAGCCGGGCGCGGAGGGCAGATGAAAGGCCGGTTCGTCTGCCCGCAGCTTTTCCAGCGTCAGCTGGCAGGAGCGGCCCAGTCCGTCCAAATGCTCAAACCAGATCATCCCGCCGCGGTAGGGCAGGGCAAAGGATCTTTTGCGGAACCCGGGCAGCTCCCGGCCGGATGTTTCCATGGCTTCCTGTTCTGCCTTCATCTTGAATCCCTCCATGTTCCTTTTTCTGGATTATAATTGATTCTAAACCAAAAATACAGGGAACGGGCTGAGAAAAGTGCGTCCTTTTCTTATCATAACACAATCATAAAGGCCGTGCGCGGCGGATGCAAAAGCAGGTTTGTTCGCCAACGGACTGCTCCGGCCTCGTTCAGCTCACGTTCTGTCTTTTTCCTGCGGCAGTGCCCGGACAAACGCCCGACGGCGCCGACCCGAATGCGCCCGTGCGTCCGGAAGCGGGCCCGGAGCGTCCTCTGGCTGGCCGGTTGCATCCAAATGCCTGGGGCGATATAATAGAAGTTGCCCGCTGGCAACTTTTGCGGGCCAGTCCACATCGGGAGGATTTTGACGTTGGCGGAAGAAACCGAAAAAACGGCCTTTGAGCAGGCCGAAGACATACCCCAAACGGCGGAAACAGAAAAACAACGGAAATCCGAAGAAAAAAATCGGCAGAAGGCCGAAAAGCGGGCGGCGAAGGCCGCCCGGAAACTGGAAAAGGAGCAGGCGCGCCGGGAGCGCTCCGTTCGGAAACAGGCGGAAAAAACGGCCCGTACCCCGCACCTGCGGGAACGGGAGCTGTTCGAACGCTGGCTGGGCGGCTTTGAAAGCGAGCGTCAGGCCCTTCTGCGGGAATATTTCGACGGGCTGAACGCGCATCTGGCGCTGGCACGGGACGAGGTGATCCAGTTCCGCCGGGATTTTGCCGCCGCCATTGATCTGCTGCTCCGGTTGGGCTGCCCGCTGGAAGAAGCCCTGACCCGTCTCAGCCCGGAGCGTCTGGGCGGCTTCTATGCATGGCCCGCCACCCTCTGGTTCCGGCTGGACGATGCGGCGAAGATCTATCCCCTGTCCATGAAGCACGGCCAGATGTCCGTGTTCCGGCTGGCGGCGGTTCTCAAGGAGCCGGTGAAGCCGGAGCTTCTGCAAATCGCCCTGCATTTCACCATCCAGCGCTTTCCCGGCTTTGCCACCACCGTGCGCAAGGGCTTTTTCTGGCATTATCTGGATCAGACCAAACGGCGCTACTGCATCCAGCCGGAGACGGATATTCCCGTCCGACCGCTGAAGATCGCCGCCAGCGGCTCTCAGAGCTTCCGGGTGCTGTATTATGAAAACCGTATCAGCGCGGAGTTTTTCCACATTCTGACCGACGCTACCGGGGGCATGTGCTTTCTCAAGACCCTGCTGGCGGAATATCTACGGCTACTGGGCACGGACTGCCCCTGCGGCGACGGTATTCTGGATGTGACCCGGCCGCCGCTGGCCGGGGAAAACGAAAACGCCTTCCCGGCGGCAGATCGCCGGGGCAAGGGCTCCGGCCTGACCGACCGGGCGGCCCTGCAGCTCAGCGGCCGGCTGGCCCCGGTGCACCCCTGTCGCATCTTGCACTTCGAAATGGACGCGGAAAAGCTGCGGGAGGCTGCCCGCAACCGGAACGCCACCGTCACGGCCTATCTGCTGGGGCTTCTGTTTTTGGCGGGACGGCGGGCCACGGAGGCCATGGGCGGCAGCTTCAACATTCAGGTGCCCGTCAATATGCGCAAGTTCTATCCCTCGCCCACGCTGCGCAATTTTTCCATGTACTGCGGCATTCGACTGGATATGGAGCAGGTGACCACACTGGACGACATTCTGCCGGAAATTCAGCATCAGCTGACGGAGAAAGCCTCCCGGGAGGCCATGACCGAGATGATCCATTCCTCCACCCGGCTGGTGAACTCGGTCCGATTTGTGCCGCTGTTCATCAAGGCCCCCATTGCCCGGCTGATCTATGGCTTCCTGGGAGATAAGATCTTTACCAACACCCTGTCCAATCTGGGCGTGGTGAACCTGCCCCCGGAGATGGAAAGCCGGGTGGACCATCTGGAATTTCTGCTGGGCACGCTGGTGAGCAACCGGGCGGGCTGCGCGCTGGTCACCTGCTGCGGCAAGGCCGTGCTGACCATTGCCAAGCAGACTGCCGATCCCTCGCTGGAAGAAGCACTGTGCCGCCTTCTTGATGAAGATGCGGTACAATATACCATGAAAGGAAGCGTCCTGTATGAAGGTTGAATGCGTCTATCCTGTTCCGCCCAAGCGCCGTGTGCAGCGGCAGCAGCTCATCTGCGCGGCCCGCTGGCCCTTTCTGGCGGCGGCTGTCGCCTGCCCGGTGGTCAACCTGTGTCTGGGCGGCAGTGCATGGAGTCTGGTGGTTCTTTGGGGCCTGTGGATGCTCTGGGGCGATCTGGTGGCCCCTACCATGGTGGAATACAACCGGGTCAGCCAGTTTACCAAGGTGCTGGCCCAGTGCTGCGGCCTGCTTCTGCTGATTGACCTGATTTTAGCCCCGGGCCGCATCCGGAACCAGCTGCCCATCGTTTGCTTTGCCGGGCTGGCTGTGGCGGCGGTGCTGTTCTTTACCGATTTCAGCCGACAGAAGCAGAATATCATCCCCCTGATGCTGCTGTGTCTGGTGGCGTTCCTGACGGCGGGCGTGTGTCTGCTGGTGCCCAGCGTGGAGCATCAATGGGGGCTGATCGTGCTGGCAGCGCTGTCCTTCGGCCTGTTCGTGGCCTGTGCCGTCTGTCTGGGCGGCGGATTTTTCCGGGGGCTGCATAAGTATTTCCATATCAAATAAAACGAAGCGCCCGTTTCGCCATGCAAAGGCAAAACGGGCGCTTTCAGCCGGGGTTTCGGATCAGGCCCGGCGCAGAACGGCTACGGCCAGCTCCGTCTGGGGCAGAGCAAAGGTAAGTCTTTCGCCCGCAGCGCTCAGGGGCAGTTCTATTTCATCTGTTTCATCAGTAAGCAGAACGCCGTGCCATTCTCCTTCCGGCAGGGAAACGGTCACATGACCTTCCAGACCGCCCTCCCGGGCACAGGCTACCAGCACGCCGCCGTCCGGCAGGTCGTACCGGCGGGCCATCACCGTGCCGCAGCTGACGCTCAGGCCCAGCCGGTCCCGGAAAACGCCCCGGCCATAGCGGGTCAGCCACGCCCGGCGCAGGTCGTCGGTCTTTCTGACCCGGGGCGTCTGCGGATCGTCGGGCTGGTAGCAGTTGTCCTCCATCAGATCGTAATGCCAGAGGTACATACCGTCCACAAAGGCGCGGTAGAGCAGCTTGCAGGCCCGGCGAGCCATGTGCTCCGGCCGCATGCCGGAATGACGGCGGGGGTTCATCATGTCGATCAGCCCCTGCCGGGGGAAGGTATACCGGTACAGCTCCGGGAAAGCTCCGGCATGGTCGTAGAACATGGTGGTGATCAGGCCGCCGCAGAGTCCAGGCAGATAGGTGTCGTTAGCGCCCTCCACCAGCAGCGCCACGCCCTTTTCCGGGGCCTCCTGCGCCAGCCGGGCCAGCAGGCGGCGCAGGCCGGTGTTCCAGCCGTCCCGCACGCCGGGATGATCGTCGTGGGCTTCGGAGAAGCACAGGCAGGAGGTGGCCATGGCCAGCTGATCCAGATACAGGCTGTCCGCGCCGATGTCATGGGTCAGCCAGCGGAATACGCCCAGAAGCTCGCTCTGCCACAGCTCGGCCTGACTGCACATGGAGGCGAAATACTGGTTGCGGGAGCCGTACTGCTCCAGCCACGGCGAGCCGTCCCGCTTCTGGATACCGCCGTTTTTCCACAGAGCTTCCCGGTCGGGGAAAGAAGTATTGCACAGGCGGGCATTGACATAGAAGGCCACGTGGCCGCCCGCGGCGATGACCGCGCGCACGCCGTCCCGCAGCTCTTCCTCCGTGCCCAGATTGGGATTGGGCCGGTACTGGGGGAAGCCGTAGTCGAAGCCGCTCTCGTTCCAGCCGCTGAGCAGGATATGGTTCAGGCCGAAAGCCCTGGCTTCCTCATAAAGCCGGGGAATATCCTTATAGGTGTGAACCACGCCGCCGGTCTGGTACTGGAAATCATAGTGGGCCATCAGGCCGGGGCTGCGGTCGAACCATTCCGGGTGCAGGGGGCTGCGGCCGTTCGCATCCACGGGCACGGCATAGCGGGTCCCGTCCGGCTCCACCACCGGGGTGGATTCCCGCCAGGTGCGGTAGTCGTCCGCCGCCCAGTGCCACGAGCCTCGATGGGGCGCGACGATGCACTCC
>CAKUCE010000160.1 GCA_934643535.1 uncultured Clostridia bacterium
AAATCCTTAAATATCTCTCGATTAACTTCTTCTGCATTTAACATTCTATATTTCAATAAAATATCATTTTTCATTCTAAAAGCTCCTATCTAAATTCCAAGTTGTCGGCCTGATCGACCACAACCATTATACCGGAATCCTGCGCTTTTCGGAAGATAGAAAGCGTTATAAATACCGCCAGTTCGGTGTCACCACCAGCTTTGTCACTGTCCCCGTCCAGGTAATCGTGCTGTCTCCCGGCGGCAGGTACTGCGGATCGCCGTCCACCTTGTCATTGAGCAGCGCGCCGCCATCCAGGCTGACGCACTCCTGCGCCTCCCAGTCCAGCACGATGCCGTTCCCGATGCCGCTCAGCGCGACCGCGCCGCTGTAGGTGGTCAACGTGATCGTCCCGCTGCCGTAGACAGTGATTTTCGGCCAGGCGGGAACCGTGCCGGGATTGTGAACCTTCGTGCCGCTGGTTGTGATCTTAATATCCTCCGCAGGCGGGTACAGGCGCTTATACGGCTGGCACTGAAACGGCACCGCGAAGCTCCTGAACCCGCGCCCACGGAGAATTTTGCTGAAATCGATCTGGTTGATGATTCTCGCGTCATAGGAGCGGTCCGGCTCGTTGCCAAACACCACGCTTCCGGACCCCTGCAGCCATGCGCAGATGGCGTCGATGTCCGTGTCCGGCCTGACCCAGCACTGCGCCGTTTTCAGCACAGGCTCATACACCGGCAGGTCGTTCTCGGGCAGGATCAGCACACCGTCACGACCGGGGATGGTGATCTGGCTGACCCGTTCTTTCGGGCGGGCAATGGCGGGATACTCAGAAACCATGATGCCATAGTCGTCCGAGCTGACCCCGTTCCACAGGAAATAAGGATGCGTATTGATCACCTCCGTCAGTAGCCGTATCCGCACTGCCGCCTGCGCGTCATGGCGCTGATCTGCGCCGCAAGGGACTGCGCGTCCATATCATTGGCCATGACCATGTTTTCCACGTTCACGGCGGGAACCGTCTCCGGCTCCGCGCTGTTTGCCTTCACAGCGTCGATCAGGTCCCGCAGCAGGGATTCCATGTTCTCCGTCGAGCGTTCGCTCATGAAGCCGGACAGCACGTCCACCATGCCCGCCCGGAGCCGGGCCGACATCTCCGTCCACAGGGTGTCCAGCGGCAGGATGGCTTCCGCGCCAACCTCGCCGACGCCCTGCAGCCCGGCCGCGCTGCCCAGGATGGTGGGCTTGTCGAAGACGCCGCCCAGCGCGTTCCAGGAGACGGACAGCTTGGGCAGCTTGATGCCCCAGCCGATGTCGTTCCAGGTCACGTTGATCTTGGGCAGCTTGAAGGAGGGCAGCTTCCACTGGAAATTGAACAGACCCTTGAAATAATTGACCTTCTCCTGCAGCCAGGTCTTGGCCGACTCGATGGGGCTCTTGATCACGCCCAGGACACTGTCCCACACGCCCTTCACACCGTTTTTGATGTTGGTCCAGCCCTGCACGATGCCGGTCTTCGCGTTAGTGATTGCCGTGGACACTGCACTCATGATATTCCGCCAGGACGTGAAGGCATTGGTCTTCAGCGTGTCCCAGGTGTTTTCAATGCCGGATTTGATGTTATTCCAGGTGGTGGAGAAGAAAGAGGTCACGCCGTTCCACACGGATGTGGCCTTGCTGCTGATCCCGTCCCATACGCCGCCGATCCAGGTGGTGAAGCTGTTCCACGCCGTTTCCGCGCCGGTCTGGATGGAAGTCCATACACCGGAAATAGTCGTTTTGATTCCGTTGAATACAGTACTGGCTGTGGTGGAGATGCCGTTCCAGATACCACTGATCCAGGTGCTGAAACTCGTCCACGCCGTATTCGCGGCGGTGGAAATGCTTGTCCATACGCCCGAGAAGAAGGTGGTCACACCGTTCCAGACTGTGCTGGCCGTAGTACTGATGCCATTCCATACGCCGCTGATCCACTCCGTGAAGGCCGTCCATGCCGTATTCGCGGCGGTGCTGATGCTTGTCCAGATACCCGCGAAGAAGGTCACAATGGCGTTCCATATACCCTGAACCACAAGGCGGATGAAGCCTATATGGCGCAGATGTGCCGCGAGGGCTGGGGAGCCGTCCGGCTGGTAGAGGGCGTATGGACGTTCGAGCCCTGCAGGGCGGGTCAGTACGTCTATCGTGTGTGTTACCTGCGCGGGAAAAGCAGCGGCGAGGTGGAGGCGCTCAAGCGTGAGCTGGCCGCTCAGGGCGTCGAATTCGTCTCCCGCTACTCTTTCTGGGCGATCTTCCGAAGCGAGCGGGATTTTCAGCTCTATACGCCGGAGAAAGAGCTGTCCCTGTGCGAAACGATCCGCCGTCCCATGCTGGTGGGCGGGCCTGTCAGCTGGGCTGCGTTTGTCGCTTTTCTTCTGCTGGCCGTGAAGGTCAGCCCGTGGTTCGGCATTTTGGCCGCTTTGCTGGCCGTCTATGCCGCCATGTGTACCTGCCTTGGCATTTCTTATACCCGGCTGATCCGAAGGTTGAAGGAGGAACGCCAGTGATCGTACTTCAATTGATCCTGTACTGTCTGCTGCTGGTCGTCATCGTCCGATGGTCCGTGAGGGGCGGCGCGGTGAACGCGCTGTTCTTCTACCCAAAAGCCGTCCAGGACCGGGCCGTGGAGCTGGGGCTTTCCGACCGCGATACGATCCGCCGCCGCGCCAGCCGTGTCAGAAAGGTGCTGTATATCGTTCTGACGGCTGCGCTCCTGCTGATCATCGGGCTTTGGAACCACATTTCCGACTTTGCGACGGCGTATGGGCAGGCGCTCCTGTTTCTGGAGGTCATGAACTGGTTCGACGGTCTGATCATCGACATGGTGTGGGTACGCTGCAGCTCCTTCTGGGCCATTCCCGGTCTGGAAGGGGTCCCCTATGTGCAGACATGGCCGCAAATGCTGAAAAAGCGGCTGTTTCTGAGCCTGATCTGGGTGGTCGGCGCAGCGCTGATCGCCGGACTGGTGGTTTTGATTTTCTAAGGCAATACCGCACAAATGAGCGGGTACGGTGGCGAATGGCGCGGTATTGTCTTAAATTCAACAAAAGAAAGGACGGATTCCCATGCTGAAAAACATTTCCCAGGCGCAGAAAAAGATCAAAGTCGGAACTCACGGTGAGGATTACGGAAGCTGGATGTCCAACCCCGTATTTTACGCTTTCGGAGCCGGAACGCTGCTGGCGGCGGTGCTGGCCGTGCTGTCGTTCACCACGTTCCACAGCGTCGTGCTGGGCGTTCTGTTTACGGTGGCCGTGGCCGGCCTGCTGGCGGGGCTTGGCTGGATCACGTGGATCCGCCGTCAGTACGCCTTCGGCAAGGGCGGGATGATGGAAAAAGTGCATCAGACCATCCTGAGCAATCTGGATTTTGACGGTCAGGGGCAGCTTCTCGAAGTCGGCTGCGGCTCCGGCGCGATGGTGAACCGGGCGGCGCTCACATGGCCCTCCGCCAAGGTCGTGGGTCTGGATTACTGGGCCGCCATGTACAACTATTCCAAGGCGGTGTGCGAGAAAAACGCCTGTTCCGAGGGAGTGGGAGACCGCTGCACCTTTGTCCACGGCGATGCCAACAAGCTGGATTTCCGCGATGAGAGCTTCGACGCGGTCATCAGCAATTACGTCTACCACAACATTATGGGCGCGGACAAACAGGCCCTTTTGCTGGAAAGCCTGCGCGTGCTGAAAAAGGGCGGCGTATTCGTATTGCATGACAATATGAAGCCGCAGATGTACGGCGATATGACCGCCTTTGTGAAAAAACTGAAGGACATGGGCTTTGAAAAGGCCGAATACGTGGAGACCGCCGCGCCGATCTTCGGCTCCAGGCGCCGGGCGGCCCTGATGATGCTGGGCGATTCCGCCATGATCGTGGGCCGGAAGTAAGAAAAGGAGGGGGCGAATGAAAAGGGCTTACGCCGCCTCCAAGTATGCCGGGCCTTACGAGCAGTATTGCCGGGAGCGTTTTCCTGAAGAAGCCGAACAGATTTTTGACAGGGCCGAAGCCCGTTATCGGGAATTCATGAAGGAAATGCCCGATCTGGGCAAGAACATGATGGCGCGAAATATGCTGGACTGGTTTACGATCCTTTCGTTCTACGAAGCCAGCGACCGCCGGTTGGACGGCGAAACCCTGCTGCTCCTCCAGCGCAGGGCCGTGGACCGGCTGAAATTTCTGGGAAAGCTCGTGGACGGCAATCGAAGCAGGTGGCCCTATCGGCTGTTTGAGAAGACCTACGTAAAATTCCAGCGGAGGCAGGAGAAGCATCAGGCCAGAGGCGAGTGGATGGACGGCTGGAAAGTGGAGATCAATCCCGATCACCGCACAGAGGGTTTCTGCTTTCATCTTGTGGGCTGCCCCATCGCCAGGCACGCAAAAGCGCACGGCTATGAAGAGCTGCTGCCCTATCTGTGCAAAACGGATCATTTTCTGGCGGAGCTTCTGCACGCCCGGCTCATCCGGACGCAGACCGAAGCGCTGGGCGGCGATTATTGCGACTACTGGTACGTGGGCGATCAAAGTCCCGCACTGAAGCAGTACAAGCATTTGAAACAGATCTGAAAAATCCCTGCGGCGGGCAGTCTCACGAGTGCAAGCGCTCCGTGAGGCTGCTTTTTTCTTGACAAAAACGGATGCAGATTCTATAATTACATCGTATTTAATTACACCGTATTCGATTAAGAAAGGAAAGGAAGCAATGGCCCACAGGGATCATACGCTGGATGGAAAAATCATTGCTGCCGCTTATTCGGAATTTCTGGAAAAGGGTTATCAAAACGCCTCTTTACGAAAAATCGCCGAAAAGGCCGGCGTCACAGCGGGGGCGATTCAAATCCGCTATCAAACAAAGGACGAGCTGTTTTGCAGTCTGCTCAGGCCGTTTTTGGCCAAAATTGAAAAGACCTTCCAATCCACCCGGCTTGAATACTGGCAGTATCCGGCGGAGAAGCGGCTGGCATACATGGAGCAATCCATGCGGATGGAATCCGCAGCCATTCTGAAACTGATCTTTGATTCCTATAACGACGCAATCCTGCTGCTCTGCCGGAGCGACGGCAGCAGTCTGGCGGGCTGCTTTGACCAGATCGTAGCGCGAAAGGTTCACGAAAGCGAGGCGTTCTTTCATGAGGCGGGAGCGCCCCTTTTCGATTCAAACCTTTTGCAGCTGCTCATCGCTTCGCAGTTTCACAGCTATTACCAGATCGTAAAGGAAGGCTACGAAAAAGAAGCGGCCAAAAGCTACATGAATACGCTCATGCGTTACCATCTGGGTGGATGGACGGCGCTGCTGAGCAGAGAAAACCGGCAGAAAGGGGAAGAACTATGAAATACAACGGCTTTTACTTCTGGCTGTTTTCCAGACCCATGAAGCAGGTGCTGGCGGAAAAATACGATAGGTCCTATGCCAGCTCCCTCATGAAAAAAAGCAGGCCTGTCTATCGTCAGCTGGTCGAAGCAGCCGACGACATCGGAGACGATAATCCCATGGCCTACAACGAGCTGTTTGCGCTGGCCTTCGTCGCGCCCTATGTGGCCAGCGGCAAAAAAATCCCGCCGGAAACCGTACAGGAGATGATGCGCCGGGCGCTCTACCACGTAAAATGGTATTTCGCCCGAACCGACCTGAACACGGAAAAGGGCAAGGCGGAAAACAAGAAAAGCATCACCCGGTATGTAAAATGGTACACGCCTGAACGAGAGCGGCAGTACCCAACCTCCTTCAAGGTGGATTTCGTCGGCCAGCCCCATCCGGGGGCCTGCTACTACCGCATCACCCGCTGCCCGATCTGCGCCTACGCCAAAAAACTGGGCGTTTCGGAGCTGATGCCGCTGTTCTGCGAGCTGGACAACGTCATGATCACGCTCCAGCATGGCGTTCTTCACCGCCGGCAGACGCTGGCCTCCGGCGGCGATTGCTGCGACTACTACATCACCGGCAACAGGGAATAAGCAAAGGGAGGCGTTCATGCAGGAACGTCTCCCTTCTATTCGGCCTGCTCCACCCCTTTGGGGCGTTGCAGGCTTCGGGTTTGCGGTACCGCTGCGCGGTGTCCTCAACCCTCGGTGCTTCGCACCCTTCTTTCGGCCTGCTCCACCCCTTCGGGGCGTTGCAGGCTTCGGGTTTGCGGTACCGCTGCGCGGTGTCCTCAACCCTCGGTGCTTCACACCCTTTCTTGCGGCCTGCTCCACCCCTTCGGGCCGTTGCAGGCTTCGGGTTTGCGGTACCGCTGCGCGGTGTCCTCAACCCTCGGTGCTTCGCACCCTCTGCCAGCTTTCCAGAAGGTTGTTCGGCCTGCCGGTCGTCAGATCACGCCTTTTTTCAGGATGATATTGGCATAGGTGGCGGTTTCGCCGGTCATAACGACGCAGCAGCTTTTTTCCTTGACGCGGTCGTAGAAGGCATAGCGCTCGATTTCCGCCACGCAGTCCGCGCCGCGGGCGTCGTGACGGGCGATGATTTCCTTGTAGGTATCCCAGATGGGCGTTTCGGTGGGGTCGCCGGGCGTGACCTGCATCAGCATGGCGGGCTGCGCGGTGTAGGCGTCCAGCGGGATCAACTGCAGGATCGCTTCCAGAATTTCCGGCACGCCGTGGCCATCCATGCGCACCACCGTTTTGCAGCATGTGCCGCCGGGAAAGTTCGCGTCGCCGAGAGTGATCTCGTCCCCATGGCCCATTTCGCTCAGGATTTTCAAAAGCTCCGGGGGAATGATTTTCGGGACTCCGAGAAGCATAAAATTTCCTCCTATTTTCCGGAACGCAGCTGGGACAGATACTGCCCCGGGGCGATTCCTTTTTGTTTCTTGAACACCCGGGTAAAATACTCCGGCGCGGAAAAACCCGCGTCCAGCGCGATCTCCGTCACGTTTTTATCGGTAAGCTGCATCTCGTTCAGGGCCTGCTCCACCCGGTAATACTGCAAATACTGCATGGGGGTCATATGCGTCGCCTGCTTGAAAAAACGGCAGAAATATTTTCGATCCAGATGCACCGCCGAGGCCAGATCGTCCAGTGTCAGCTTCTGGCTGTACCGGCTCTCGATCAGGTCAAAGAC
>CAKUCE010000161.1 GCA_934643535.1 uncultured Clostridia bacterium
CCATGCCCATATAACTGGGGGCGCATTCCAAGTTTTTCGGCTACCAGGGCGCAGAAAGCGTCGGGAGCCATGGGGGAGGGCAGACGGCCTACCCGCAGATAGTCGTCCACAGGGTGCACCTGCTCCAGCCCCAGCGCAGCGGCCAGCGAATCGCCCACGCCGCCTTCCGCCTTGTCCCAGTTGGTGTGGGAGGCAATCAGGGACATGCGGTTTTCCACGATCTGGGAAACGGCCTGTCCGATGGGGTCCGCATAGTGTATGCGCCGCAGCGGGTTGAATATGAGCGGATGATGGGTCACGATCAGCTGCGCGTGGAGACGCACCGCCTCCCGTACCAGTGCGGGGGTCGCGTCCAGCCCGAAGACCACCGTCTGCACCGGCAGCCGTTCGTCGCCGATCAAAAGCCCCACGTTGTCGAAATCCTCGGCACTGTCAAAGGGCGCAAGGGCGTCCAGCCAGTCCAGCGCGTCCCGGACGGTCATCAGGCTCATGAGATCGTCTCCTTTCGGCCCAATATAAATTCATTCAAGCTTTTCAAGCGCCTGCCGGACATAGGAAAGCTCCCGGCGGTACAGGGCAAGCAGTTCCTCATCCACCGGCGCTTTGGCCTGTTCCATGGACGAAACGGCCCCTTGAAGCACCCGTTCCCGGCGTTCCAGCAGGTCGCGCCACAGCGGCGGGCGCTCCCGGAGCAGCACCGGCCCCAGCAGCCGTTCCCGCTCATCGTAGGCGGGTTCTCCGTCCGACGCGGGAGTGCATTGCATCAACAGATAATAACGCCGGTTTTCCTTGACCGGCTGCTCCTGCCGGATGCGGTAGCCGATCCGGCACAGGGTTTCCCGAAGAAGCGGCAGGTCGGTTTGCGCGCCCAGTACCAGCGCCGCGCCGTGAAGCCGTTCCCGGCCTTCCTCCAGAATCCGGGAGAGGGTCTGCCCGCCCATGCCCAGCACAAAGACGGTGTCCGCCGGCACACTCAGCGCGTCCAGCGCCCGCAAACCGTCCGCTACGGCGAAGGTGGCCCGGTCTGACAGCCCCAGGCCACCCAAAAGGTTTTTGGCTTTATTCAGGGAAGGAGCGCTGACGTCCGCCGCCAGCACATGCTTTGCCCGGCCACTCTGCAAAAGCGCGGCGCTGAGCCGACCGTGATCGGCCCCGATATCGGCGCATACCCCGCAGGGCTGCGCCAGCAGGAGCGCCGCCTGCAGGCGGCTGTCCAGACGGATCGCGCTCATCTCAGTCCAGATAGTCCCGCAGCTTCTTGCTGCGGCTGGGATGACGCAGCTTCCGCAGGGCCTTGGCCTCGATCTGACGGATACGCTCGCGGGTCACTTTGAATTCCTTGCCCACTTCCTCCAGCGTGCGCTGGTGTCCGTCGTCCAGACCGAAACGGAGCCGCAGCACCTTTTCCTCTCTGGGGGTCAGGGTATCCAGCACGTCCAGCAGCTGCTCCTTCATCAGGGTGAAGCTGGCGGCCTCGGCAGGGGCGGGCGCGTCGTCGTCGGGGATGAAGTCGCCCAGATGGCTGTCCTCCTCCTCGCCGATGGGCGTTTCCAGAGAAACGGGCTCCTGAGCGATCTTGATGATCTCCCGAACCTTGTTCTCGGAAATGTTCATCACTTTGGCGATCTCCTCCGGCGTAGGCTCCCGGCCGTACTCCTGCAAAAGCTGGCGGGAAACCCGGATCAGCTTGTTGATGGTTTCCACCATGTGGACGGGGATACGGATGGTGCGGGCCTGATCGGCGATGGCACGGGTGATGGCCTGACGGATCCACCACGTGGCATAGGTGGAGAACTTGTAGCCCTTGCGGTAGTCGAACTTGTCCACCGCCTTGATGAGGCCCAGATTGCCCTCCTGGATCAGGTCGAGGAACAGCATGCCCCGGCCCACATAGCGCTTGGCAATGGAAACCACCAGACGCAGGTTGGACTCGGTCAGCTTTTTCTTCGCGTCCTCGTCGCCCTCTTCCATCCGCTTGGCGATCTCGATCTCTTCCTCTGCGGACAGCAGGGGAACTTTGCCGATCTCCTTCAGGTACATGCGAACAGGATCGTCCACGCTGATGCCTTCGGGCACGCTCAGGTCGATGTTTTCCGGCTCGATCAGCTCTTCCGGGGGGACGGGGTCAAATTCGTTCACCACGTCCACGCCCAGGCTTTCCAGCACTTCGTAGACCTTGTTGATCTGGTCGGCGTCGATCTCCAGCTCCATGAGCTGGTTAGCGACTTCTTCCTTGGAAATGGAGCCCTTGGTCTTGGCTTCCTCGTACAGTTCGTTGAGCTTTACTTTGACCGCTTCCCGCGATTGATTTTCACTCAACCGTCTCACTCCTTTTATGTACACAGGGGGATCGTTTGGCTTGCGGCAGCGCCGATTGGCGGCGTTACCGGAGTTCCGTCAGCTGCTGCGCCAGCTGAAAGGCGCGCTGCGTCGCCGCAGCCCTTTGTTCCTCGGGCAGGGTGGACAGGCTTTTCTGCAGCTTGTCCATTTCCTTCTCCAGCCGTTCCCGGCGGAGCTTCTTCAGGCAGTCCTGCGCCATCTGCATCAGCCCTTCGTCGTCCAGATCGGTGTTGATGCTGAGAATGTCGCCGATGACCGCCCGTCCTTCGTCATCCGGCTGGCGCTCCATCAGCGCCGCCGGGCTTTCGCCGTCCAGCATGGCCTCGCAGAGGCCGCGATAGGCGGGATCGTCAAATTCCTCCGGGGAAACGCTGCCCTCCGGCAGCCGGCCGGTGGAAAGCACCGCCAGCAGCGTCCGGGCCGCCCAGTCCACCTGAGAAACCTCTTTGGCCTTTTTGCGGAAGCTCTCTCGTCTGGGCACGTCCGCCTTTTCAGGGGCGGCGGGCCGAACGCCGATCTGCTGCAGCAGAACCTCCCGGTCAAAGCCAGTCTCCATGGACAGACGCTTGACGTAGTTTTCCAGCTCCACCGGCTCCTTCACCCGGCGAAGGAACCCGGCGCAGGCCTTGGCGTACTCGGTGCGGCCTTCTTCGGCGGACATATCGTGCTTCTCTTTTTCCCGAAGCATGCGGTAGTACACGCCGGAGATGGGCCTCAGAGCCTCGAAAGCCTCCAGCCCTTCCTGACGGATGAACTCGTCCGGGTCCAGTCCGCCGGGAAGATCCAGCACCTTCACCGGAACGCCCGCTTCCTCGAGAATGTCCAGCCCTCGAAGAATGGCGTGCTGTCCGGCGCTGTCGCCGTCGTAGGAGATCCATACCTCCGGCGCGTAGCGGGACAGGAGCTTGGCCTGCTCCGGCGTCAGCGCCGTGCCCAGCGTGGCGGCGACGCCTTCCACGCCGAACTGGCTCAGGGATACCACGTCCATGTAGCCTTCGACCAGAATCACCCGCTGAAGCCCTCGCGCCCTGCGCAGCAGATTGGCCGCGAAAACGTTATAACGCTTGTTAAAGGCGGGGGTGTCCGAGGTGTTGAGGTACTTGGGCTGCACATCGCCGATGGCGCGCCCGCCGAAGCCGAGCACGTTGCCGTAGGCGTCGATGATGGGGAACATGGCCCGGTTGCGGAACATGTCGAAGACCCGGCCGTCCCTTTCCAGCATCAGCCCGGCGGCGATCAGTTCCTCTTTGGTGAAGCCCTCGCTCATCAGCGTGCTGCCGATGTTAGGCCGCGCCAGGGCCGCGCCGATGCCAAAGCGGCGGATCACCGCGTCGGACAGGCCGCGCTTCTTGACATAGGCCAGAATGTCCGCCCCGTCCTCCTGCCATAAATGCTGATGATACAATCTTGCGGCCGCCTTGTTGGCCAGATAGATGCGCTCCTTGAGCGAACGGCGCTTTTCGTAGGCAGGGTCGTTCTGCAATTCCGGCAGGGGCATGTGGAGCTGGTTGGCGAGAAACTCGACCGCCTCCGGAAAGGTGAGGCGCTCGATATCCATTACAAACTGGATCACGCTTCCGCCCGCCTTGCAGCCAAAGCAGTGATAGACCTGCTTCTGCCCGTCCACGTAGAACGAAGGCGACTTTTCGTTGTGAAACGGGCACAGACCAACATATCTATGCCCGTTCTTCTTCAGCTGCACGTAGGAGCCGATCACACTGACGATGTCAGCCCGCTGCCGCAGCTCTTCCAGCCATTCCTGTGGGTATCTTCCCGCCATGCTATTCGTCACCCACTCCCCAAATATTCGCCGCGGCGGCGCGGTTTCCTGCCGCGGATTCCACAATTTCCGACATTTCTTCGGCTCACGCCTCTTTTCGGGGCGGAAAAGCCGCGCCTTTTCTCCCGGTCAGTAACGGTTGAAGGCCTTTGGAATGAAGATGCTCTGATAAAGGCAAATGGCATATCGGTCGGTCATTCCGGCGATAAAATCGCAGATGGCCCGTTCCGCCCCTTCCAGATAGAGAATTTCCAGATATTCGCCGGGCAGCTGCTCGGGATGGGCCGCGTAGTGGTCGAACAGGCCGTTGACCACATGGTCGCAGCGCTGCTCCTCCTGCTTGCGCCATTCGTCCAGATAGACGTTTTCAAACAGAAATTCCCGCAGCCGGTCGCTGGCCTCCCGCACCTCGTCGGACATGACCACGCAGTTCCGGCCTTCGCTGTTCCGCACCACGTCGGCGATCATGGTGTTGATGCGCTCGCCGTGGGTCTTGCCTAGCACCTCCACGCAGGGCCGGGGCAGCTCGTATTCCTTCAGGATGCCGCCGCGAACGGCGTCGTCGATGTCATGGCTGATGTAGGCGATGCGGTCGGCCCGGCGCACGCACCAGCCCTCCAGCGTGGCAGGATCCTGAGGGCCGGAGTGGCACAGGATGCCGTCCCGGGTCTCCTGACACAGGTTCAGCCCTGCGCCCTCCCGTTCCAGCCGTTCCACCATGCGCAGGCTCTGTTCGTTGTGGCGGAAGCCGCCGGGCATCCGCTGGTTCAGGGTGTTTTCGCCAATATGGCCGAAAGGCGTATGGCCCAGATCATGCCCCAGCGCGATGGCTTCGGTCAAATCCTCGTTCAGCCGCAGGCACCGGGCCAGTGTCCGGGCCACCTGCGCCACCTCCAGCGTGTGGGTCAGCCGGGTGCGGTAGTGGTCGCCCACGGGGGAAAGAAACACCTGCGTCTTGTATTTCAGCCGCCGGAAGCTCTTGCAGTGAATGATGCGATCCCGGTCCCGCTGAAAATCCGTCCGCAGATCGTCGGGGGAGATGGGGGCGGCCCGTCCGGCAGTATCCGCCGCGCATCTGGCATAAGGAGAAAGCCTTGTCCGTTCTTCCTGCTCCAAGCGTTCCCGTACCGTCATCCTGCAGCCCTCCCGCCCAAGGTTCTTTCTAGCGTGTGGAAAAAAGTTTTTTCCTATACTAAATATACGAGAAACTCAGGGAAGTTCCTGCCTGTGATGGAGACGGACAGGGAAAAAACGCTCTTTACCCCTCTCGGGAAAGTGTGTTATACTGATAAAACAGAAAAATTTTCACGAAAGGGGGAGCTGTATGAAAAGATCCCCGAAGCAGCCGCCCGTTTCGGGCCGGATCGGCTATTTCCCCGAAGAAGCGCCTGATCCTTCCCCAGAAAAGAAAAAAACGCCCCTCAAAGGCAGACTTCGCTCTTTGCTGACGTTCGTCTGCGCCGGTGTGTTTGTGGTCTGCGCCGTTTTGCTGATCCGTTATTTTGTCGATATCGGCCGGGCCAGAAGCGCCAGCGACGAACTGCGCCGCACCTATGCCGTCAGTCAGACGCTCCCGGAGGAGACTGCCGTCCCGGCACCAGCAGAAACCGCCGTGGAAACAGCGGTTCCTGAACCTGTCTCTACGCCGGAAGCACTTCCCACGCAGACCCGGCAGCCCGTCGAGACCGCCGCCGACTTTGCTTCCCAATGGGCAGCCGGCTATGCGAACAATCCCCAGCTTCGGATTTCCGATCGCTTTCAGAAACTGCGCCAGCAGAACCGGGATGTGGTGGGCTGGCTTTCCATCGAGGACGTGCTGGACGAGCCGGTGCTGCAGCGGGATAACGCCTATTATCTGACCCACGACGCTTCCGGGCAGAAGAACGCCACAGGCGCGCTGTTTCTGGATGAAAGCTGCAACCTGCGCATTCCCACGCCTCATCTGGTGATTCACGGCCACAATATGAAGGAAGGAGCCATGTTCGGCTCCCTGAAAAAATACAAGCTGAAGGACGCGGATTTTTATAAGGAGCATCCCTTTCTCACTTTCAACACACTGTACGAAGAGGCGCAATATGTGATCTATGCCGTGGCGGAGGTCAGCGTCGAGCCGAAGGACGCGGATTATCTGCCCTTCTGGGCCTACGGCGTCTTTACCACCCGGAGCCAGTGGGACGCCTACGTGGGCAGGATCCGGGAACTCAGCCGCTACCGCACACAGGTGGATGTGCAGCCCGGCGACCGGCTGCTGACGCTGGCCACTTGCTCCGGCACGGACAACAGCCGCCGTCTGCTGGTGGCCGCCCGGCTGATCCGGAAAGGGGAAAGCTCCCTGACGCTGAAACAGTCGATCTATAGCACGACGGTGAAATGAAAAAGCCGGACAAAATAAAAGCGTTCCTTGCGTTTGGAGCAAAGAACGCTTTTGTCTTGAGCCTTTCTGAAAACGGAAGCGTTTAAGACGACAGGGTTTTGACCTGAAAACTGACGCCCCATACGTAGTAGGTCACAATCAGTTCCCGCACGGGATGCGTGTCCTTCGGGGCCAGAATGGCCGCGTTGAAAACGCCGTCGCTTTTGGGGCTCAGGGAATACACCTGCTGATCCCGGAGCTGCAGAATATCCGTGGGCTGGGGCACCACCTGAATTTCGATCATGTCGATGGGCACCAGACAGCCGTTGTGGACGTTGACGGAGAACTGCAGGTAGACGTAGTCGGACGCATCTTTCCACTGGGTGGGCTTCTGATAAAGCGTGCCGATGAACGTATCCTCCTCCACGTTTTTTTTCAACGTGGCGAAGTAGCCCTCCTGCTCAGAGGCGGGCACGCCCCCCGATGAAACGACCTGAGCCGTCACTTCCGCGGTCATGAACAGGTAGGCCATCATCAGCACCATCACCAGCAACAG
>CAKUCE010000162.1 GCA_934643535.1 uncultured Clostridia bacterium
GGCGCAGTCCGCAAAACAGCGGATGTTCCGCTTCATGTCCGCCATGATCTGCGGATTGTGGCGGAGCTGCCGGATGTCCTCCAGTGTGCCGGCCGCCAGCGCTGGAGAAATGCCCACGCTGAAAACAAAGCCGGGCAGATTGTAGCGCAGGTATTCGATCAGACATTCCCGGCCCGCCAGATAGCCGCCGCAGGTGCCCAGCCCCTTCGAAAGCGTGCCCATTTTGATGTCGACGTCCGTGGGCTCCAGGTGGAAGTATTCGTCCACGCCGCCGCCGGTTTCGCCGATGACGCAGGCGCTGTGGGCTTCGTCCACCATGAGGAAGCAGCCGTACTTCTTTTTCAGGGCCACGAAAGCGGGCACGTCGGCAATGTCGCCGTCCATGCTGTATACGCCCTCGATGACGATCAGCACCTTGGCAAAATGAGAGCGGTGGACCTTCAGAATGTTTTCCAGCGCTTCGGGATCGTTGTGGGGGAAGGGCTTGGAAACGGCCCGGCTCAGACGGCAGCCCTGCTCGATGGAGTTGTGGGCCAGCGCGTCGTAAACGATCAGGTCGCCCCTGCCGCAGAAATTGCCCACCACCGTCACGTTGGTGGAATGCCCGCCTACGCAGACCAGCGCATCCTCGGCGTGCTTCCAGTCGGCGATTTCCCGCTCCAATTCCTGATACAGGCTTTTTTCGCCTGCCAGCAGGCGGCTGCCGCTGGCGCTGGTGCCGTACCGGTCGATGGCGGCCTTGGCGGCCTCCTGGACCTCCTTGCGGCCGCTCATGCCCACATAGTTGTAGCTGCCGAAGTTGAGTACCTCCTGCCCGGCCATCAGGCTGGTGTCCTTCAGCGGAGAATCGTGGCAGACGAAGTAGGGGTTGCCGTCGCCGGAGGCGTTCAGAGCCTGCTGCCGTCTGGCGAAGACCTGATATTCCGGCGCGTCCTCGAAACGAGTGATGGGCGTGACCGGCCCGTTTTCGTCCGCCTTATCCTCCGTCACGCCGTTCAGGTGATTCCGGATCACCCGGGTCAGATCGTTCACCGTGGTACACTGGCCGTATTCCTCGGCGGAGAGCATCACGCCAAACTGCTCCTCCACCTTGAGGGAAACCGACAGTACCTGCAGGCTGTCGCCGCCCAGATCGTCGATGAAATGCTCGTTGTCGCCGAAACTGCCTTCCTTTACGTCCAGCGCTTCGGCGTAGAGCCTGCGGACGGCGCTGCGGATCTCGCCGTCCTGGTCGGCTGCGCCGCCGTTCGGGGCTTCCTTCTTTTCATCCTCCGGCTGAGGCGCGCCGCTCAGGGACAGCTCCCGGCAGGACAGCCGGTCCTGGGCGATCAGGTCCCGAAGGGCGATGCGCTTCACCTTGATGCCGTTGACCATGGGCAGATCGTCCGGGGTGATCAGCACCCGGGTCAGCCGCTTCACGGCGGGCAGTTTTCGGTTGCGCTGGGCCACCTGGCCCCGCAGGGCTTCCATGGCCTGTGCGTCGTGATAGCTGCCGCCCACGCTCATCACCAGCGCAATATCCTCGTAATGCTGATCCCTGCCGGGCTTCTTCAGGCCCAGCACCGTGTACTGACGCACGTTTTCCAGCCCGGAGAAGGTCTCTTCCAGCTCGTCCGGGTATACGTTTTCGCCGGATTCATTGATGATGACTTCCTTGCTGCGGCCCTCCACAAACACCCGGTCGCCCCGCTTCAGCCGGACGATGTCGCCGGTGGGATACCAGCCGCCCTCCAGCGTGTCCGGGGGAAGCATCTGCCCCTCGTGAAGCCGGCCTGTGTGGACGGTCTTGCCGCGAATGAGCATCTCGCCCCGGCGGACGCGGCCGGTTTCCGGCTCCTTCAAGCGGTACTGCACGCTGCGCAGCGGCTTGCCCACGGAACCGCTGACCCGCTTTTTCAGGCTCTTGCTCATTTCCACACTGGTGACGGCGGTTTCCGTCATGCCGAAGCCGCAGACGGTGTAATAGCCCAGCGCGTTGAGCAGCTTCAGTTGTTCCTGAGGCGTGTGGCTTCCGCCCAGGATGATGCACTTGACCTCCGTGCCCAGCAGGTTTTTCGTTACGCGGCGGAAGAGGACCTTCTCCGCGAACCACAGGCCCGGTTCCGGCGCGACACGCTGCAGATTCAGGCTGAAATTTTTGGCCGAGGCGAACCATGCCCGCTTCAGGCGGCTCTCTCTGGCTACCTGTTTGCGCAGAGAGGCGCAGAGATTGTTGGCCAAAAGCGGAACGGCCACGATCAGCTCCGGCTGGAAGCGGCGGGAGGTTTCCAGAATGGTCTTGGGCGTGCGGTCCCGCAGGTAGATGGTGGCATACCCCAGAAAGCTGCACCAGAGCAGATTGACCATGAAGCCCAGCACGTGATGGAAGGGGAGGAACGCCAGCGAACGGCGGTTTTCCTCCTCCACGATGCGGCGATTTTCCTCATAGATCAGCTTGGAATTGAGCACCTGTTCGGCGATGGCCTCGCCGTCGTAGACGAAAACTTTGCTCTGACCGGTGGTGCCGCTGGTACACAGGGCCACGCAGCGGCCGAAGGCGCCGCCGCGAAAGCCATCCTCCGGTTCGGCGGCCGCCTGCTCCGCCAGCGCGGCAAAGTCCAGCGTTTTCACGTTTTCCGGAAGGCTGCGCCGCCGCTGGGTGACGAGCGCATGACAATCGGCCTCCTGCAAAAGCCGCAGGGCCGTTTCGTCGGCGCATGCCGCGTCGATCAGAAGGGCGTTGTGACCGGAGAGGATCACGCCCCAGAACAGGGGAAACCATTCCCTGCAGGTATCCACAGAAATGGCGATATAGCCTTCTCCGGGGAAGGCACGGCCTAAACAGGCCGCGTACCGCCGGGTCATGGCCTCGTACTGCCGGTAGGACCATCGCTTTTCTTCGCCGTTTTCCAGAAACAGGGCCGCGTCCGCATCCCCGTGGCCGCAGGTCAGGCGAAACAGGGTTTCCAGCGTTTTGGATTGCTCAAGAAGAGCACAGTTGTGCTCCAAAGCGTAAGATGAATTCAATTTTTTTCCTCCTCAGAAGGTCACTTCAGAGATTTGCCTCAGACATGAGCGCGATCATAATAGGAACAGAGAATTTTCCGGTTCAGGCCGGCGGGAAGAAGGGTATGCAAAAGCACGGCCAGATGCTGGTCGGGTTTTGCAACGCGAAGACGGAAGCGCATGTGCCTGCGCTGGGCGTTCCGCACGATCTTCCGGCCCAGCCGGTCCGGGAAGAGGCCGTTTTCTTCGTCGTGATGAATGATGGCGCAGGTGTTTTCATACGCCCTCTGGTAGACGGTGTTCTTTTCGTTTTTGGCGTGAAGGCGGGTGTGGCTGCTGCCGCCCCGGTGGTCGCCCGGCTCTACCAGGCAGACCTGAATGCCGAAAGCCGCGGTTTCCATGGCCAGACACTCGGCGTACCCCTCCAATGCGTGCTTGCTGGCGGTATAGGCGCTCTGGAACGGAATGCCCAGAAGCCCATTAATAGATGAGAACAGAATGATTTTTCCGCTTTTCTGCCTGCGCATCAGGGGCAATGCCCGCTGGATCATCCGCACTGTGCCCAGCACGTTGACATTCAGCAGTTTGTCCAGTTCGTCCACCGTGGTATTTTCGCAGGAGCCCAGCACCAGCTGCGCCGCGGCGCAGACCAGTACGTCCACCCGGTTTTCCATGCTGAGGGCCTTTTCCGTAAAGGCCGCGCAGCTTTCCTCGTTCGTCACGTCCAATGGAAGGACGGTAACGCCCTCCCCCAGCGGAGAGGTTCCCACGGCAAAGGAGCGCGCCCCCGCAATCACGCTCCATCCGTTTTGGGCGAATGCCTGCGCCGCAGCGCGGCCCAGTCCGCCCGATGCTCCAATGACCCAAACCATTCCTTTCTTTTGCATAATGATGCAGTCCTCCGTATCAGTCCAGAATAAAAGAAAAATGAAGTAATGAAGAAGACGGCACCGCCATTATACGGGAAAACGGGCCGCAGCGCAAGAGAAACCGCCCGCAGGGCAGAAAAGGCGGGCGGAAACGGTTCTGTTTTCGCCCGAAAAGAAAAAACAATATAAATACAGTTTCCGGAGCCGTACTTTAGCGAAATTGTCCTTGCGCCATACCAGAATTGGTGTTATATTGTTACAAATATAATGCACAAGGATGTGATCGGGATGAAGGAACGGCTGACAAAAAAGGAAAACGTGCTCATCGCTACCATGCTCTTCGGCCTGTTCTTTGGCGCGGGAAATCTGATCTTCCCCGCGTACATGGGACAGCTTGCCGGAAAAAATATGTGGCAGGCGATCGTAGGCTTCGTCATTACCGGCGTAGGCCTGCCGCTTCTGGGCGTAGCCGCCATGGGCATCAGCCGCAGCAACGGCCTGATGGAACTCAGCGCCAAGGTCAGCCGTCCGTACAGCTATTTCTTTACCTGCGCGCTGTACCTGACCATCGGCCCGTTTTTCGCCATTCCCCGCTGCGCCACCACGCCCTTCACCGTGGCGGTGGCGACCCTGATGCCGGCGGGCGCCAGTCAGACGCTGGAGCTGGCGATTTTTTCCCTCGTGTTTTTTGTCATCGTGCTGGCGTTCTCGCTGAAGCCTGGCAAGATCCTCACGCATGTGGGCAAGATCCTGACCCCCATTTTCCTTGCTTTCCTGGCGGTTCTGGTGGTCGCAGCGCTGGTGAATCCCACCGCTGCCCTCTCCACGCTGGAAGCGCAGGGAACCTATGAAAACAACGCTTTCTTCACCGGCTTTCTGGAAGGCTATAACACCATGGACGCGCTGGCCTGTCTGGCCTTCGGCATCGTGGTCATCAACGTCATCCGCGGGCTGGGGGTGGAGAAGCCCGAGCATGTGGCCATGTGTACCGTCAAGGCGGGCGTGTTCAGCTGCCTGATCATGGCGGTGATCTATCTGGCCGTGACGCTGGTGGGCGTGCAGTGCCGCGTGATCGCCGAAGAGGCGGGCGTCGCCTGCGCCAACGGCGGCGAGGTGCTGTCTCTGGTGGCGCAGTATTATTTCGGCGACGCGGGCGTGTGGATCCTGGCCGCCACGGTGACGCTGGCCTGCCTGAAGACCTCCGTGGGTCTGGTGACCAGCTGCGCCGAGACCTTTGTGCAGCTCTTCCCCCGCGGCCCCAAGTACAAGGCGTGGGCCGTGATCTTCAGCGCGGTGTCCTTTGCCATCGCCAATCTGGGCCTGAGCGCCATTATCGCCTGCTCCGTGCCGGTGCTGATGTTCCTCTATCCGCTGGCCATTACGCTGATCCTGCTGGGCCTGTTTGGAAAGTTCTTCGGCCACAGCCGCATCGTGTACGGCTCCGTGACCGGCTTTACGCTGGTGGCCGCTCTGTTCGACTTCGCCAAGGCCATGCTGGGGGCGGACGTGCTGTCCGAAAACATGATCGCCTCACTGCATCTGAGGGGCGCCGTCGCCTTTGCGCAGAAGACGCTGCCCTTCTTCGATCTGGGCGTAGGCTGGTTCTGCCCCGCGCTGGCGGGTCTGGCCGTCGGCCTCGTGTGGTATGCGATCACCCGGAAAAAGCAGACCGCTGCCGCCGCCTGAGCCCCAAACCAGATTTTTCTTGAAATATTTTCCTGAACTTGCTATCATGAATATGGGATTCAGGCAAGCAGGGGAGCGTGTGTTTCATGAGATGTCAATACTGCGGTTATCTGGACAGCAAGGTGATCGACAGCCGCCCCACCGAGGAGGGCAGCGCCATTCGCCGCCGCCGGGAGTGCCTTCGCTGCGGCCGCCGCTTTACTACCTATGAAAAGATCGAAACCTCGCCCATCATGGTCGTCAAAAAGGACATGCGGCGGGAGCCCTTCAACGCCTCCAAGATCAAGGAGGGCCTGATCCACGCCTGCCAGAAGCGGCCCATCAGCATGAAGGACATCGACAATATCGTCGAAAAGGTGGAAAAGCAGGTCTACGCCGCAGGAGAGGACGAGATTTCCTCCCGCCGCATCGGCGAAGCCGTCATGGACGAGCTGAAGCAGCTGGACGAGGTAGCCTATGTGCGCTTTGCGTCCGTATACCGGCAGTTCACCGACGTATCCAGCTTTATGGACGAGCTGAACAAGCTGGTGCGGGAAAGCAAGGCCCTGCGGGAAAAAGAATAAAGGCAATACCGCACAAATGAGTTGACGCGGTATTGCCTGAACCGAATATCGTTGAACGCCCTGCGGTTTTCCGGCCGCAGGGCGTTCGGCTGTCCTTTGTTCTTTTCGCCCTTTTCCATCCCTTCCAGCCTTTTCTGTCGAAAAACGGCAGGGTTTCGGGAAAAAACATCGAAATTAGAAGTCGGGAACATTTCCCGAAAACGCAATTTTCATTGATTAAAGGAGACTGATGCGCATGAATCGGATCCTGGAACGGGAGGCGCTCAACCCGACGGTCACCCGGCTGAAGGTGGAGGCTCCGCTCATTGCCCGCAAGGCCGAACCCGGACAGTTCGTCATCCTGCGGACGGACGAGGACGGCGAGCGGATCCCGCTGACGGTGGCGGATTTTGACCGGGAGGAAGGCAGCGTTACCGTTATTTTTCAGGTGGTAGGCGCAACGACGGAAAAACTGAACCATCTGAAGCCGGGCGACATGCTTCACGATTTTGTCGGGCCGCTGGGCCGCGCCACTCACACCGAGGGCCTGAAGAAGGTGGCCGTGGTGGGCGGCGGCGTGGGCTGCGCCATCGCGTACCCCGTGACGAAGAAGCTGCATGAGCAGGGCTGCGAGGTACATGCCATCGTGGGCTTCCGCAGCCGGGATCTGGTCATTCTGGAAAAGGAGTTCCGCCAGGCCAGCAGCCGCTTCGTGCCCATGAGCGACGACGGCTCCTGGGGGGAGAAGGGCCTTGTGACCGATGCGCTGCGCAGGCTGATTGAAAGCGGCGAGCAGTACGATGAGGTCATCACCATCGGACCCCTGATCATGATGAAATTCGTGTGCCGGCTGACGAAGGCATTCGGCGTGAAGACCGTGGCCAGCATGAACCCCATCATGATCGACGGCACGGGCAT
>CAKUCE010000163.1 GCA_934643535.1 uncultured Clostridia bacterium
TGACAGATTTGGGGCGGGAAGTCGCAGAAAAGTTCTATGAGCGACATCAGTATTTTACGGAACAGCTTACTGATGCAGGAGTGGATTTTGCAGTTGCCGAAGAAGAAGCCTGCAAGATGGAGAATATAATCAGCCACGAATCGTTCCAGATCTTAAAGGAACAGAAGCAAAACACCTGCCAGTTTGTGGATTCTTGCCAGTTAACGGAAGATAAGCGAGAGCTTAAATAATAGCAATGGGGTTGTAATTTTACACACAGAAAGTTGAGGTGGGTTCCTTTGAAAATCAGGTTTGCTATTATTTCAGCAATAAAACGCACCCTTTCGGTTAGGAAGGAGCCTTACTACACCGCGATCTGCAAAGAATCGATTGCGGTGGATTTCAATTCGCCTATTATTTGACTATTTTCAACTATATTTTTCCTTTTGCAATAATACAATATGCTACCTGACCGTACCATGCTTTGCTGTGGTGCGGTCTTTGTTATATGGAGAGTTACTTAACGGATTGATCCGTTGTCGTTCTCCTCCCTCTGATTTCGATTTTGTCATTCAAACCACAAATCGAGATCGGAGGTTAACCATGAAAACAATCAATCTGCGGGATTATTACCCGCACTATGTAACGGATAAAGTCGTTGAAGTTCCGGACGAGGTATTTGCTGTTTTGGAGGATTTCAGACGCAAGGAAGAAAACTACCAACGATACCTTCGCAGATACAAGGCGTTCTACTCTCTGGATGCGGACAACGGAATTGAGAAGGATATTTCATCAGAGCAGCTATCCCCTTACGAGATTTTGGAGCAGCAGCGGATAATTGCTCTCTTATATCAAGGTTTGGCTACTCTATCGGAAAAGCAACAGCAGCGGATACATGCACATTACTTTCTCGGCATGAGTCTGTCGCAGATTGCCAAGAATGAAGGACGCTCTGTTCCCACAATTAAAGAAAGCATTGAGCGAGGAATCAAACGGTTGGAAAAATATTTTGAAGAAAAAGGAGAACCCGCCCCTTAATTCTGCCTTGAAATTGTCCTTACTTATAGAGGGAGATTTTTCGGCGGGACAAGTCTCTGTCATACGGAGCGTCCGAGTATATACCCCGACGCTTCTCAAATGTGAGAAAGTCGATACTGCCGCCCCCCTCGCGGCACTTTGACAACTGAATATACGTTGCTATAGGTACGTCATTCTGTGTTTTGAGCGACAAATGAGGCGGCGCCATGATGGATCGGTCCGGGAGGTGATGAAAAGGGCTGTCCGAGCGATCAACGCAGCTCATTGGTCCGGCCGTGGCAGGCAGGGCGCGACGACAGCACAGATCATAATGGTACTTTCTCACGACCTCCCACAGACTTGAGGGGGAGTCCCTTCTGTATGCGCTTGCGGTGGCGACGCGGCGGTACGAGCAGGGCTATGATGCGGCGAAGCTAACCGCAGCTTATGGCAACCCCTGTTCTGCTTTATCGGTGGAGC
Organism: uncultured Clostridia bacterium; assembly: GCA_934643535.1. Taxonomy (GTDB): domain Bacteria; phylum Bacillota; class Clostridia; order Christensenellales; family Aristaeellaceae; genus Limiplasma. Next base: position 1,477 of record CAKUCE010000163.1, read on the forward strand.
CTGTCGGGGGCGTGGCAAATACGGCAGGAACAAAATCGAAATCAGATACCATGAGCCGGGCTTGTGGTAACACACAGGCCCGGCTTATTCATGTGGTTTTGATTATTTCAAATATACAGATCACAGGAAGGAGCGTATTTTATGCAGATGACAGAACAGAGAGCGGAACCTTCCTCTACCATTCTGGTTGATATACGGGATGTATCGGTCAGTAAGGAGCTGACGAGGGAGGAACGCATTTCAGAGTTTATCAGACAGATCAAAGACCCTTACTGCTTCAAGTGCGGCAGGTTTACCGTCCGGGCGAGCTTTGCGGCGGACGGCGCAACCCTGGAGGACTGCATCAAGGGGATCATTCGCTGAACAGAAAATTTCCTAAAAGGGGCTGACTTTTCCGTTTCTCCGATGTATAATAAGTGTCGGAAAAGGAATTGAATACGGCAAACAACACTCCTTGAATTGCGGGATTTTTCTGCAAAGAAAGGAGTGTTTTTATATGGAGCTTTACAAAGCAATCAAGTACATACGCCTGTCTTATACGGACGACAAGACCGTGGAGAGCGACAGCGTAGCCAACCAAAGGCGCCTGATCGATGATTTCGTGGAGAAGCACCCGGAGATCGAGGTCGTTGCCGAGAAAATCGACGACGGATACAGCGGCGTCCTGTTCGACCGTCCTGCGTTTCAGGAAATGATGGACATGATCAAGCAGGGCGAAGCAAACTGCGTGATCGTGAAGGATCTCTCCCGTCTTGGCCGTGAGTATATCGAGACAGGCCGCTACATGCGCAGGGTGTTCCCGGCCTACGGCGTCCGCTTTATCGCGATCAATGACAATGTAGATACCGTGAATGACGCGGCGGACGATCTGACGGTCTCGGTCAAGAACATTATGAACGAGGCATACTGCCGCGACATATCGGTAAAGACAAGAAGCGCCCTGGAAGCCAAACGGCGCAGCGGCGATTTTGTCGGGGCGTTCCCGGTATATGGATACTTCAAGACCGGGGAAAAGCACAAGAGTCTGGAGGTCGATCCCTATGCCGCCGATGTGGTGCGGGATATTTTCAGAAAGCGTCTGGACGGATTCAGCGCCCTTCATATCGCGGAAGAACTCAACCGCTTGGGCGTCCTCTCTCCCCTGGCATATAAGCGGAACAACGGACTTCCTCACGCCAAGGGCGGCTATACGGACCGTAAGGACTGTAAATGGTCCGCTACCACCGTTATCCGCATTTTGCAGGATGAAACCTACACCGGCACGCTGGTACAGGGCAGGCAGGCCACGCCGCATTTCAAGCTGAAGGAGCTGGAAAACAAGCCTTCATCTGAATGGGTCCGCGTCGCCGGCGCACATGAGGCGATCATCAGCAAGCATGACTTTGACCTGGTACAGCGGATCAGAAGAATCGATACCCGCACTTCTCCCAAAGAGGACAAGGTATATCTGTTTTCCGGTATTCTGATCTGCGGCTGCTGCGGCGGGCGCATGACGCGAAAGATCAACCGCTACAAGGACAAGGAATATGTTTATTACTTCTGCCCTTCCGGTAAAAAGAACGGCTGTGCTTCCGGTGCTATGGTTAAGGAAAGCGATCTGATCCAGTGTGTTCAGGACAGCTTAAAGGGTCATATTGATAATATCGCCTCTCTGGACACCATGCTTTCCAGTATCAGTCAGGAGCGGATCAACCGTGAGCTGGCGCGAGAGTATGCCGGACAGATCGGAAGCTGCGAAAAACAGCTTGCGCAGATCGAAAAGTACAAGGCGAAGCTGTATGAAAACCTTGTGAGTGGCATACTCACAAAAGAGGAATTCTTATCTTATAAGCGCAAATACAACGCCGACATTGAGGGCTTGCAGGCGGCAATCGAAAGCTGGAACGAAAAGCTGACGGATGTTTTGGAGAACCGGAGCGAGCGCAACCGCTGGATCAATCATTTTATGAAGTTTTCGGAAATGGAGGAAATCGACCGGCGCGCTGTGATGCAGCTTATCCGCAGTATTCGGATCATCAGCAAAGAGGAATTGCAGATAGAGTTCAATTATCAGGACGAATATCAAAAGGCGGTCCGCTTTGCCGAGCAGATGGAGCAAGCAAAGCGTGAAGAAAGGAGGGCCGGCTGATGGCAAGAAAAAGCAGAAAGACGGCAGCGCAGGAGCATATCTATCATGTCGCTGTCTATATCCGTACCGCCCTCTATATCCGCCTTTCGGTCGAGGACAACAAAAAGCGCGGAAATTCCATTGATAATCAGCAGCTTGTTCTCAATGACTATATCGCGGACAAGCCGGAATTCAAGGTCTATGATACTTATATCGACAACGGCCTTTCCGGGACCACCTTCCGGCGCCCCGCTTTTCAGCAGATGCTTTCGGATATTGAGGCGGGTCACATTGACTGCGTAATCGTAAAGGATCTGTCAAGGCTTGGGCGCAACTTTATAGACACCAGCTACTATATCGAGCAGTATTTTTCTACGCATAATGTGCGGTTTATCGCCGTTACGGATCAGTTTGACACGGCGGACGCGGACAACCTGCACGGAGGCATTATGCTGCCCTTGAAAAACATGATAAACGAGGCTTACGCTCTGGACATCGGAAGAAAGATCAAGGCACAGCAAAGGCAGGCTATGCAGGACGGTGAATTTGTAGGAGCCCGCGCCCCTTACGGCTATCGCAAGGACCCTGGAAATTGTCACAAGCTGCTGATCGACGAGGATACCGCAAAGGTGGTTCGTCAGATTTTCACATGGGCTTACGAGCGTGTTGGGCTGAATGAGATTACTCGACGCTTGAACGAGGCAGGCATACCGACGCCGAGCCATCATAAGAAAAAGACCGGTGAGATCAGCCATGAAAATCTGATCGGCAACGGCAAATGGCAGACCCGGACGGTGGCTAAAATCCTGTCCAGTGAGGTTTATACCGGTGATTTGGTGCAGGGCAAGACAAAGAGCATCGATCACCGCCAGACAAAGGCGGATGAAGAAAACTATATCAGGGTTTCCGGTACGCATGAAGCTATTGTGAGCCATGAGGTTTTCAACGCCGTGCAGGAATACAGGCGTATGGTCAGTGAAGAAAGCAAAAACAGAAAAATCAATGCCTTCACTCCCAATATTTTCAAAGGCACGGTTTTCTGCGCCCATTGCGGCGGCAGCCTTCACAGGCAGCGTAACACACGAAAGAAAGGCCCTGATGTGTACTTTTTCCATTGCCTCAGCAACAGCCGTATTGCAAAGGGAAGCTGCGAGGGCGTGACGATCCGGGAGAAGGAGCTGATTTCAACTGTAACAGCCATATTGGAGAAGGAATTGTCTGTTATGCTTGGTTCCTCATTATCTTTATTTCAATATGAGGTACGGCAAAAGCAGGAACGGGATCGCATTAAGGAACAGCTTTCCGCAAAGCGCCGGGATATGGAGCAAAACCGAAAACTGATCCGCGGCTTATATGAGGACTATGTTCAGGGGATCGTGACCGGCGAGGAATATCTTTCTATGAAAGAGGATTACGAAAAGCGTATCGCAGCGTTATCCGCAGATATAGCGGCTCTGAACAATGATAATGCTGCGCTTGACGAACAGCTTGCCCGGTATCGTTCTATGGAGGAAGATGCTCACAGGCTGGAAAGCGACCACACCCTGACGGCGGAGCTGATCGAAAGGCTGATTGACCGTATTGAGATCACCCACGACCACGATATACATGTGACTTTCCGCTTTCAGAGCGAATTTACAGAACAGAGAAAGGCGGTGCCGCTATGCGCAAATACCTGATAGCATTATACATTCGCCTGTCTCTGGAAGATTCTAAAACGGAAAGCATGAGTATCCCCAATCAAAGACTAATCTTACGGGAGAAGGCAATGTCGCTTCCTGAATGGGAGAATGCCGAAGTCATGGAGTTTGTGGACAACGGACACAGCGGAATGAACTTTGAACGACCCGCCGTCCAGGAGCTTTTGGAAATGGTGCAGGCCGGAAAGGTCGATTGCATTATTGTAAAGGATCTCTCCCGCTTCGGGCGAAACAGTATTGAGACGGGATATTTCATAGAGCGCGTGTTTCCGCTGTATCATACCCGGTTTATTTCCGTAAGCGATCACTTCGACACGGCGGATTACAAGGGCGATACCGGCGGGATTGACGTCGCTTTCAAGTACCTTATCAGCGAGTGCTATAGCCGGGATATGTCCATGAAAACCAAGAGCGCCAAATACGCGAAAATGCGCCGTGGGGAGTATCAAAGCGCGATATGCCCTTATGGGTATCAAAAGAGCGCAGACGGGCGTATGGAGCCGGATAAGGAAGCTGCTGAGATTGTCAGTCAGATGTTTCTATGGGCCGCTGACGGAAATACCGTTGCGGAGATTGTAAGAAGGCTGTATGCGCAGCGTGTACCCACCCCGGCAGAGTACAGAGCGGCCAAAGGAAAACCTATCCATGATACCAGCCGGTCAAACGGTGTGTGGTCATCTTCGGCTGTCATACATATCTTGACCGACGAGCGATATGCGGGAACCTATGTGATCGGTAAGCGCGCCGTCAAAGAGATCGGCGGCACACGCTCCCGTCTGAAAGATGAAAGCGAGTGGATCAAGATCCCGGATCATCACCCTGCAATCGTGAGCATGGAGCTGTATGAGCAAGCCAACGCTGTAAGGCGTCAATTCAAGCAGCCAAATAAACAGCGCAGGGATTATCTGCTGCGCGGGAAGGTTTTTTGCGGATATTGCGATCATGCCATGTCCCGCAAAGGGAAAACAACCTGGTTCTATTGCAGACACGCAGAAGTTTCTGATAATCTTCCCTGTCATGGGCTGCAGGTTCGGGAAAAGGAACTGGAGCAAGCGATCTTTGAAAGCATAAAGGCGCACATGCTTCCGGTCCTGGGTCTGGATATATGTAAGGATGATCTGACCCTTCAAAGCGTTCAACAGGCGGAGCAGGAAAAGAAACTCCGTGCCCTGCAGGATAGCAAGCGAAAGCTCTACGAACGATATGCACTCGGAGAGATTGACCTTGACTCTTATAAGGCAGAAAAGGAAAAGTACGATATTGCCTTGGTGGGCGAAAAAAACACCCATGCCATGATTACGGCACGGGCAAAGCGGGCTCAGGGCGATTATGAGGCAAATTTGAAACACCAGGATCTTGCAAAAGAAATCGGCAGCTCCACGACATTGACGAAATCGCTGGTAGACACGCTGATAAACAAGATCTATATTTTCAAGGATGAACGAATTGAAATCGACTACGCTGTCCGGGATTTCTTCGAGAACGAGACAACACAGGAAATGCCATCATGCGGCGCCGAGGGATAGGACCGGATGTTGCGAAAAACGCTCCGATCTTGCCCCAAACGGATTTGCAAATTTTTTTGTTTTCCGCTTGACATACGGGTGCTTTATATGATGTTTTCTATATCATTTAAGCTTACTATTGTAGCTTTGTGTGTATTACCTTTAACCGCTTTTTG
>CAKUCE010000164.1 GCA_934643535.1 uncultured Clostridia bacterium
CGAGATCATCGAGGGCAAGCTGCACGACCAGTTCATCGTAGACCCCATTCAGGGCGGCGCAGGCACCTCCACCAACATGAACGCCAACGAGGTCATTGCCAACCGGGCGATCGAGCTGCTGGGCGGCGTAAAGGGCGACTACAGTCTGGTCAATCCCAACGACCACGTGAACCGGGGCCAGTCCACCAACGACGTATACCCCTCCTGCGGCAAAATGACCCTGTACATGCTGACCGAAAACCTGCTGGACGCGCTGCACCGGCTGGCGCTGGTCATGGACGACAAGGCCGCCGCCTTTGACGGCGTGGTCAAAATGGGCCGGACCCAGCTGCAGGACGCGGTGCCCATCCGGCTGGGGCAGGAATTTGCCGCCTATGCGGCCGTGCTGCGCCGGGAATATGCCCGGCTTGCCTGCGCCCAAAAGGAAATGCTGTGCCTGAACCTTGGCGGAACGGCCATCGGCACGGGCGTGAACGCCGACCCGTCCTTCGTTCATTCGGTGGTTTCCATCCTGTCCGACATGATGGGCATTCACTTTGTGCAAAGCCCCGATCTGATCGACGCAACCCAGAATCTGGACTGTTACACCTGCCTGTCCTCCGCGCTGCGGGGCTGCGGCGTGAGCCTGTCCAAGATCTGCAACGACCTGCGGCTCATGTCCTCCGGCCCGCTGGACGGGCTGGCGGAAATCGTGCTGCCCGCCCGGCAGAACGGCTCCTCCATCATGCCCGGCAAGGTAAATCCAGTCATTCCCGAGGTAGTCAACCAGATCGCCTTCCGACTGGTAGGCTACGATGTAACGGTTGCCATGGCGGTGGAGGCCGGTCAGCTGGAGCTGAACGCCTTTGAACCGGTGATCTTCGACAGCCTGAATCAGGGCGTTCTTCAATTGACCCATGGGCTGGAAACTTTGAATCTGCACTGTGTATCCGGCATCACGGCCAATCAGGAGAACTGCCGTCAGGAGGTGGAGCGCTCGGTGGGGATCGTCACGGCGCTCTGTCCGCTGATCGGTTACAGCGCCGCCTGCAAGCTGGCCCATGAAGCGCTGGCGACCCATGTGCCCCTGCGTCAGCTGGTCCTGAGCCGTGGGCTGCTCACCCCGGAGCAGGCGGACAAGGCGCTGGATCCCCTTGCTATGACCCACTTGCGCACGCCGGATTTCGAAGCCTGATAAACAGGACAAAAAACATAAAAAAAGGCACAAAAGTGGCCTTTCCAAATAAAAACGCCCGTGCTATAATAGCTCCACATCATACCAAAGGAGCGATTTTCATGGGCGTTTTTGATTTTCCCCTTTCAAAGCTGAAAACCTACGAAGGCATCAACCCCAAACCCGCTGATTTTGAGGAATACTGGGAGCGCGGCCTGCATGAGATCGAGACGCTCGACCCGCAGGTGGAGCTGACTCCCGCCAGTTTCCGTCATCCCACGCTGGACTGCTTTGATCTGACGTTCACCGGTACGCACGGTGCGCGGGTTCATGCCAAATACGTCCGTCCCAAAAAGTTTTCGGGCCGTCTGCCCGCCGTCATGCGTTTTCATGGCTACTCCGGCCGCGCCGGCGACTGGACCGCTCACTTTGCGATGGCCAGCGCGGGCTTTGCCGTGGCGGCGCTGGACGCGCGCGGTCAGGGCGGACAGAGCGTGGATGTAGGCGGCGTTCAGGGCAATACGCTGCACGGCCACATTATCCGCGGTCTGGACGATCCCGACCCCGATCGTCTGCTGTTCCGGGATATTTTTCTGGATACGGCGCTGATGACCCGTGTCGTTTCCTCTTTCCCGGAGATCGACGAAGGCCGTCTGGCCGCAGAGGGCGGCAGTCAGGGCGGCGGCCTGACGATGGCCTGCGCTTCTCTGAGCAATATTCAGCTGGCCGCTCCCCGCTATCCGTTTTTGAGCGACTATCAGCGCGTCTGGGAAATGGATCTGGATAAAGACGCTTATAGCGAATTGAAGGAATACTTCCGTCACTTTGACCCCACTCACGCGCATGAGCAGGAGACCTTCACCAAGCTGGGCTATATTGACATTCAGCATCTGGCCCACCGTATTCGCGGCAAGGTGCATATGTATACCGGCCTGATGGACACCATCTGCCCGCCGTCCACCCAGTTTGCAGCCTTCAACAAGATCACCTCCCCCAAGGAAGTCATCCTGTACCCGGACTTCGGCCATGAAGGACTGCCCGGCAGCGACGATACCACCCTGCAGTGGTTTATCGACGAACTGCTTTAATCTGAATTCAGGAGTGAAAGCCCATGCCGTATTCCTTTCTGGCTACCGCCGCCTTCGGGCTGGAAGGCATTGTCTCCAATGAATTGAAACGGCTGGGCTACTCCGCCAGGGCCGAACAGGGCTGCGCCCGTTTTTCCGGCGAGCTGGCCGACGGCTTCCGGGCCAATCTGTGCCTGCGCACGGCCGACCGGGTGCTTCTTCTTTTGGGCGAAAAGCCGGTTTTCAGCTTTGAAGAGCTGTTCCAGTTTGCATCCTCCATTCCATGGGAGAACTATCTGGATCGTTTCAGCCGGATCCATGTTTCGGGAAAGTGTGTGCGCAGTCAGCTGATGAGCGTCCGGGACTGCCAGTCCATCGTCAAAAAAGCCATTGTGGAGAGACTGAAAAAGCGCCTTCGGGCGGACAGGCTGCCTGAAACCGGCCCGCGCGTTCCCATTGAGATCGTCCTGTATCGGGATCAGGCACGGCTGACCATCGACATGAGCGGCGACGCGCTGAACCGGCGTGGCTACCGCACATGGAACGGCGAAGCGCCCCTGCGGGAAACGCTGGCGGCGGCGCTTCTGGACGTAAGTCCGTGGCGTACCCGAATGCCCCTGTACGACCCCTGCTGCGGCACGGGCACCCTCCTGATCGAAGCGGCTGTCAAGGCCTCGGCCCGGCCTGCAGGCATCGACCGCAGCTTTGCCTGCGAAGACTTCCCTTTCATGAAGGAAGTGCCCATGACGGCGATCCGTCAGGCGGAGCGGGAAAAGATGCCTGTCGAGCGTTCCTTCTTGGTCGCCGGCAGCGATATTGACCCGGAGGCGCTGGAATTGTGCCGCCGCCACATCCATCAGGCAGGCTTTGACGGGCAGATCGCCATCCAGCAACAAGACCTGCGCACCTTGCAGGTGCCCGGCGAACCGGGCGTCTTCCTCTGCAATCCGCCCTACGGCGAACGGCTGGGCGATAAACGTGAGGCGGAAGCCCTGTACCGGGAAATGGGCCTTTTGCTGAAGCGACATCCCGGCTGGAAGCTCTGCGCCATCACATCGGATTTTGCCTTCGAGCGCTGCTTCGGCCGACGGGCTTCCCACAAACGACGCCTGTATAACGGTCGTCTGGAATGCGAATTTTATATCTTCGAATAATGCCAAACGCCGCGCTGCAAGTAATCGCAGCGCGGCGTTGCTTTTATCTTACGGAATCTGAAATTCCAGTGTAGCCAACTGTCCATTCCATTCCGAGCCGTCGCAGCGGTAATACTGCCACCGGCCGGTTCCATCCGCCAGCGTGTAATAAATGGCAAAAACCTGCCCTTCGGCGATTGGCATGGGATAATTGTTTGCCGGAAGAATGTCACCGGTCCGTTTGGCAGTTTTGAAATCATCATAAGCGCCCTCCAGCCGATAGAACTGCCGGGAAAGATACTTTCCTTCCAAAACGCGGGAAAGATTCTCCTCACCGAAATAACCGGCCCGGTATTCCTTGCCATTGATCGTGAAAAGCGCCGCACGAATGGGTTCTCCGGTCAGGCCCTGCATGGAAAGATCGGTGCTGTGCAGCCGGTCGCCATAAGCCTGCCGAAGCTGATTGGCCATACAGGGAATCTGTCCGGACCAGTCCAGCGCTTCCAGTCCGGTGTGGGCCGAGCCATAGATTCCCATGATGCTTTCACCGTCCAGCAGGGCATATTCCCGCAGGAAATTTTCGACCATGGCATTTTCCCGGTACACATCGTCCCTGCTACGGTAATATTGCTCTCCCTGCTCGATATTCTGCCGGGTCAGCCGCTCCTCTTCGGAATCTGCAAGGCCCTGCCGGGTCAGGTCATTCAGATAGCGCCGCCCGGTGGTCTGATACTGGTGGCCGACGTCGGTACCGTGAAAGACCGTTTCTGGACAGGTCTCCTTGATCTGCCGGTAAAAGCGGCTGACGTTGGCGCTGTGGGACGCGGTTCCATTCCAGTCGGCATATACCTGCATCAGAATTTCGTCATCATCCGCCTGCATCCACTGGTTCAGATATTGCGCCGTATAGTAAGGCAGCTCCACGAACAGATGCCGCAGGCCCTGTGCGTAGAATTCCTGCCACAGTCGCAGTTCTTGTTCCAGAATCTGTTCTACGGCATGGGTCTCGCCGTAAAGGTAGATCTGCCCTCCGTTTGGAGCGGACTGTTCCGCTTTCCCGCCAAAGAAAACGCCGCCGGCCAGCGTCAGCAGGACCAGCAGCGCAGCCAGAAAGCGAAAAGCCAATCGAGAGACGGCTTCCGTTTTCACAGTCGTTTTTTCTCCTTCCGCCATTACTTTTTCGGATACTGCGCCCGTTCCCCGCCGATATAAGGCAGCCGGGAATAGGCCATCACCACGTGGGCTTCCCCCACCCTGTAATTTTCCTGCGGCATCCGGAGGGGCACGGCGACGGGACGGAGGTGCATCCCCACCAGCGTGTCGCCCACGTCGATGGCCGCTTCCGCCTGAATGGACATGGCCACGGCAGGCTCCTCAAAGCGAAGATAAGCCGCTGCGCCGGTGCTGCCGCCCGCCTTGGGCACGGGCATCACGTTGACCTGCGTCAGCCGGCGCTCATCCAGCACCTTCTGCTCCATCACCAGCGCCCGGTTCAGATGCTCGCAGCACTGAAAGACCGGGTTCAGCCCGTGAGCCTTACAGGCGGAGATCATGGCTTCCGCCAGCGCGTCTCCCAATTCGGGAACGCTGTTTTTGCCGATGTGTCCTCCTGCCACCTCGCTGGTGGAGCAGCCCAGCACCACCGCCGCGCCCGGCTTCAAATGCCCCTGCTCCGCCACATAATCCACGCATGCTTTCAACTGTTCCTGAATGGCTTCGTACATCGTTACTCTCCTTTTTCCGGCGCATGTACAAAGGCATATGCGCCAATGCCTACCGCAATGGAAAGATTCAGCGAATCAATTTCTCCGCTGTGCGGGATCCGCACGGCCTGCCCCAGCCCGGAAAATTCGTGCGGAAGGCCGCTGCCCTCGTTGCCGAAAACCAGTGCATAGGGCGTTTTCCGCTGCCGGACAGCCTCCTCCAGAAGCATGGAACCGTCCAGCATGAACGGATACAGCGCATGATCCGGGTATTCCCGGCGGTAGTCCTCAAAGCTGTCGTACTGCTTGACCCGCAGGGAAAAGACCGCGCCCATGGCGGCCCGGACCACGTGGGGTTCAAAGACGTCCGCCGCGGGACGGATTACGGCGATATCCTTCAGCCCCAAGCCCAGCAAAGTGCGCTGGATGGTGCCCAGATTGCCCTCGTCCATGGGATGATGCAGCACCACATGGGGCAGGTCGGGCCGAAGCTCTGCCTGCCATTTGGAAAACACCATGGCCGCGAAGCAGTTTTCCTTGCCGCTGATGCGGCGAAGCGCCTTATCGGCCACTTCCTCCCGGACGTTATGCTCCCGGCAGATCGCACGCAGCTTCTCCACGCCCTCGCCATGCGCCTTTTCGCTGGTCAGCAGTCGCAGTGCCCGTTCCGGCTGCACCCGCATCAGTTCCAGCGACGGGAACAGGCCCGGCGCATAGCTGTATTCCAGCTCCTGACTGTATGGTTTCAAAGACGGCATCGTCTTTCCCCCGTTTCTTTGCACACCGGCCGATCAGTTCAGGGAATCATCGTCATCCTGATCGTCGCCGCCGTCGTTATCATCGTCCTGCCCGTTCCATGGATCGCCGGGAAAATTCATGCCGCTGTGCATATTCTGCATGATGCGTTCCCAATCCTGCCGCGCCTTCTGCTCGCCGTCCTCTTCCGACACGGTTTTATAAAAAACAGCCACGGAAGCGTTCACATAGGCGCTGACCCAGCAGTTCACGAACAGGCCCGCCACAATCGCCACAACGCCGTTGATGCTCATCAGGCTTAGCTGCAGCAGATTGGAGGCCAGCGACCAGCCGATGAAGCTGAGCAGCAGCAGGAAATACTGACCCTTGCGGCCCTTCATGATCCGTTTGCTTTCTTCCAGCGCTTCTTTGGCTGTCATTTCGGGATGCTCGGCCAGCAGATAGGGCGCCATGCTGTAGCGAATGGCGGCGATGAATCCGGGGACGATCAGCAGAAGGGTCCACAGGAAGATCTTCACGAACATCATGACATACAGCCACAGGGACTTGCCCATGAGGTTCATCCGGCTGAAAAGCCCCTTTGCGCCCAGTTCTTCGCCCTCGACACGACGGACGAAATAGTGGTTGCAGCCGACGGACAAAACCGGCGTCAGCAGGACGGAGCAGAGCTGCAGCACCGCAAAGCCGATCCACACACCCCGGCTGATCTGAGGGATCCGCCAGTAGTACATGCCGTCGATCATTTCAATGGCAACGGGCATGAAGCGATTCTGGTAGACCTGTGTCAGCACCAGAAAAATGCCGGAGAAGAACGTCACCACCATGGCGGTCTGCCAGTTGCCGTGCAGGGCGCTTTTGCCCTTCCACTTATAGTACATATTCATCATCGAATGTTTTCCTCCCGTGGAGCTCAGTCAAAAAGGGCGTCCACGAATTCCTTTGCGTCGAAAGCCTGCAGATCCTCGATTCCCTCGCCTACGCCCACGTACATGACGGGGGTCTTCAGCTCCCGGACGATGCCGAAGGCAATGCCGCCCTTGGCGGTGCCGTCCAGCTTGGTCAGCACGATGCCGTTGATCCCCGCGGCCTCCCGGAAGGCGCGGGCCTGCTGCAGGCCGTTCTGGCCGGTCGTCGCGTCCACCACCAGCAGAC
>CAKUCE010000165.1 GCA_934643535.1 uncultured Clostridia bacterium
GCGGTGAACAGACCGGTGGGCTGGCCCGTGCCGGTGCCAACGCAGAAAGCCTGCTCCTCTGCAGCGCCGAAGGCATAGGCAAACTCGCGGGCGATGTACTCCTCCAGATCGAAGGCGCTGTCGTCCAGAAGCTCGATGCTCACCTTCACAAGGTCGGTCAGCTTGTAGGCGTCAATGGTCTTCTGTGCGAAGGTGGGATTGCTCTCGGTGTAGGCAGCGTTCTCAGCCGTCCATGCAGCGGTGGAATGGGTCGCCGCAACGGGGATCTTGCGCTCATTGTCGGTGGTGATGACCTTGCACAGGCGGCGCATCACATTTTCCTCCTTGAGCGTGTCCACGATGAACTTCTCAAACTCGGTGGGGACGAGATAGCCGCCGTTGGCGTCCACGCCCTCGGAGAGCACATTGTGGAGCATACGCTTGCCGCGCAGATGCAGGCCAAAGTCCTCGCGGTAGGCATTGGACGCTCTGCCGGTTTTGGCTTCACCGCTTGCTTTCTGGGGCTGCTCGGTGATGGGAGAGGATACGGGCTTTGCAAGCTCTGCGGCAATGGCGTCGCGGCGCTCCATGCGTCTGACCTCATTGGTGAGGTCGTTCAGTTCCTTCTCCATATTGGCGTAAACGGCATCATCCTCAGTGGACAGAACGCCCTTATCATTGCGGTGGGTGTCGAGGAAGCCTTCCATCGTAGCCCACAGCTTGGCGCGCTTTTCGCGCAGTTCAACGATAGTCATATTGAAATACCTCCATATTAAATGTAGTTTTTGATGGTGTTCAGCTTGGCTCTGAGTTCATCTACAGAGCGTCCCGTGCGCTCCGGCACGGCGGGTTTGGGGTCGATGGCGCATTTTGCGGCGATCTTCTCCATGAGAGAGTTCACCACATTCGCCTTGGAATACAGCATGGAAACCGTGGGGACAGTCATGTCCTCGGTCTCATCGGCGCGGCTCATGATTCCGTCCGCAAAGCCGAGTTCTACAGCCTTGTTGGCATCCATCCATGTTTCGGCATCCATGAGGTGGGAGAGCTTGGCACGGGAAAGTCCCGTCTTGATCTCATAGGCGTTGATGATGGAATCTTTCACGCTTGAGAGCATTTCGATGGCTCTCTGCATCTCGTCCGAATTGCCAAATGCCGCCGTCATGGGGTTATGGATCATAATCATGGACACGGGAGATACCAGCACCTTCGTGCCTGCCATAGCGATGACGGACGCAGCAGAGGCTGCAATGCCGTCAATCTTGACCGTCACATCGCCCTTGTAGTCCATGAGCATATTGTAGATTTGAGCCGCCGCCACGCAGTCCCCGCCGGGGCTGTTGATCCAGACAGTGATGTTTCCGGACCCGGACATGAGTTCGTCCTTGAAAAGCTGCGGCGTGATTTCATCGTCAAACCAGCTTTCCTCGGCGATGGTTCCGTTCAGGAACAGCGTCCGTTCCGCTGTCTCCGTCTGGTTCTTCCAATTCCAGAATTTCTTCATCGGTTTTTTCCTCCTTTCCATCGTCGTCGCAAAGTCCGCTAAGCTCCGTTTCCGCTTTATGCGAAAACTGCGCCTGCTCCCTTGCTCCTCCTCTCCCCACAAAGTCATTTGACTTTGCGGGGACCCCATCTTGGGGTGTATCTGCAAAAGCACCCGCATTTTTCAGCGGGAGCATATTGCCGTTAATGAGGTACAAGTCACCGCCGTCCTCTGCCGGGATACGGTCGAGGTTTTCCAGTTCCCGGATGTCGTTTGCGGACATCCAGCCGTTCTGGCGGCCAATGGCGTACCCGTTCATGCGGGACTGATAGTCTCCGCGGAGCAGACCTTCCAGATTGAATTTCACGAAATACCTTGATTTTTCATCCGCAGATAAAAGCGACCGCTGAATGGACTGCTCCCAGCGGATGACCCAGGGGTCAAGGGTGTATTTCACGAACTCAAGGGACTGCTGCTCAATATTAGAAAAGCTCGACTTTTCCAGGTCGCCCACCATGTGGGGCGGGACTCGGAAAATTCGAGCAATCTCATTGATTTGGAATTTTCGTGTTTCGAGGAACTGTGCCTGTTCCGGCGAGATGCCGATGGGCGTGTATTTCATGCCCTCCTCCAGCACAGCGATTTTATTGGCGTTTCCGCTGCCGCCGAAGGTGGACTGCCAGCTTTCCCGCACACGTTGCGGGTCTTTGATCGTGCCGGGGTGTTCCAACACACCGCCCGGAGCGGCACCATTGGCGAAGAACTTTGCGCCGTACTCCTCGCAGGCGATAGCCATACCGATGGCGTTCTTCGCCATAGCGATGGGGCTGTAACCGACCAGACCATCAAAGCCCAGACCAGGGATGTGAAGCACATCCGATGGTTGAAGCGTTACGGCAAACTCCTTATCCTTAATGGCTTCGTCCGAACCGCGATAGTAGGTGTAGTACAGCCGTCCGGTTTCGTCTCTGTCCACTGTCATCTTGTTTGGCATCAAGGGATACAGCGCCACGATCTCGTTCTTGCCGTTGCGGATGATCTGCACATAAGCATTGCCCCAGAGGAGCAGGTGCGTCATGAGTGTTTCCCGGAACACAAAAGAACTCATCTCTGGGTTCGGCTCATCGTGGAGTAGGTGGTAGAGCGGATGTTCAAGCGCCATGGCCTTTCCTCCGCTGTCTGTATATTTATATAGGTGTAGCGGCAGTCCCGCGACAGCTTCCGACAGGATACGGACGCAGGAATACACGGCGGTCATCTGCATGGCAGACCGTTCTGTCACCGCCTTGCCAGAGGTCGTGCTACCCATGAAAAAGGTATAGCCACTTCCTGCCGTGCGGTTTTGAGGCTTGTCTCTGGATTTGAACAGCCCTGTAAAAATACCCACTTAAATCACTCTCCTTCAAAATGGGCAAAAGAAAAGCGCCTACCGTTTCCGATAGACGCTTTCATATTCAAATGGTGTTTACAAGAATTTTTTCATGACCCGCATATAGTCACGTTTTCCATTGAAAATTGCCATAATATTAGCCGTGTTCGTTTCTTTTTCATACAGGTAGAAAAGAAGATACTCCTTGTGGACAAGGAAACGATAACCATTACTCTTTAGCACACGGTCTCTGGGGATTGCACCGGACTCCGGAAACTGCTCAAGGATCTTTACTTTCTCCTGGAGTTCCCTGACAAAGCGAATGGCCAGTTTTTTATCCTTTGAAAGATCTGCAAGATAGATAGCAATGTCACGGAGATCCGATTTGGCCGTATCCGTAAATACGATTTTACAATTCATACATCCAGATTCTCCAATTCACCGAGAATATCGGCGAAAGCATTGTCCGCAGACTGCACTCTGCCGAGTTTGATGTCATCCATCGCCTGAGCCAGATGGGAATATACGGCCAGTTTTGCTTCCAGTTCATTGATATAGTGAATCTGATCCTGAAAATCTTCGTGACTGAGAAGTACGGTATCTTCCTTGCCATTTACGGTAATCGCTACCGGATTCTGTCTGGTGAGAGCTGAAATCTGCGCATAGTTTGTACGGATATCCTTTGAAGGCCGGATAGAAATGCTTGGACTCATAAAAACACCCCCTATATTTGGTAGTCATATTATATCTCAATAATACTACCGTGTCAACGAGAATATACAGAATGGGGGTGAAATTCTAAGTCATATAAACAAAATACCTCGGTCATCATAAACAGAAGCACCTGTGTCATTGCCGCAGCGGATGGCTCTATCCAGTGCCATGATCGTTGCCACAGCACCGTCGATTTTCTCTGTGGATTTTTCCTTGTCCGGTTTGATGTTTCCGGCAGGGTCGGTGCGAATGAAAATGTTATCCATCATCCAGTGAAGAACAGGATGCCCGCCGTGGGCGATTTTCTGCTCCAGCACCAGTTTCATCAGTTCCTTGGTCGGCGGGGACATATCTTTGAAGCCCTGTCCAAAGGGAACGACCGTAAAACCCATGCCCTCAAGGTTCTGCACCATCTGCACAGCGCCCCAACGGTCAAAAGCGATTTCTCGAATATTGAAACGCTCACCCAGGCTTTCGATGAACTTCTCGATGTAGCCGTAGTGAACGACATTACCCTCGGTGGTCTGTAAAAACCCTTGCCGCTCCCACACATCGTATGGCACATGGTCACGCCGAACCCGGAGATCAAGGTTGTCTTCCGGTATCCAGAAGTACGGCAGGATGATGTACTTGTCGTCCTCATCTTCCGGTGGGAACACCAGAACGAATGCCGTAATGTCAGTGGTGGAGGATAAGTCCAGACCGCCGTAGCAGACACGGCCTTCCAGATCGTCCTCGCTGACAGCGAACTCGCATTTGTCCCACTTGTCCATCGGCATCCAGCGCACCGCCTGCTTGACCCATTGGTTGAGTCTCAGCTGTCGGAAGGAGTTCTCCTCGCCGGGGTTCTGTTTTGCGGACTCGCAGGCGTCTTTGACCTTGTCGATGCCGACCGTGATGCCGAGGGACGGATTGGCCTTTTTCCAGACCTTTGGGTCCGTCCAATCGTCCGATTCCTCCGCACCGTAGATAACGGGATAGAAGGTATGGTCGATCTTGCGTCCCTCGATGATATCCTTTGCTTTTTGGTGGATCTCATAGCAGATGGACTTCGTATCGTTACCCGCTGTGGTGATGAGAAAGTATAGCGGCTGCATACGGGCGTCGCCGGAGCCTTTGGTCATGACGTCAAAGAGCTTGCGGTTGGGCTGCGTGTGCAGTTCGTCGAACACCACACCGTGGGTGTTGAAACCGTGCTTGTTGCCGACATCGGCAGAGAGCACCTGGTAGATACTGCCCGTTGGCTGATAAATGAGCCGTTTCTGGGAATCGAGTATCTTGACCCGCTTGGAAAGTGCCGGACACATCCTAACCATATCTGCTGCCACGTTGAACACGATGGATGCCTGCTGACGGTCAGCAGCGCATCCGTACACCTCGGCGCGTTCCTCTCCGTCACCGCAGGTAAGCAGAAGCGCCACCGCAGCAGCAAGCTCGGACTTGCCCTGCTTTTTCGGAATTTCGATGTAGGCGGTATTGAACTGCCGATAGCCGTTGGGCTTGAGGACACCGAAGATGTCCCGAATGATCTGCTCCTGCCAGTCGATGAGCTCGAAAGGCTTCCTCGCCCAAGTGCCTTTGGTGTGGCACAGGCTTTCGATGAACATCACGGCATAATCCGCTGCGTCCTTATCGTAGTGAGAGGTTTTCTCCATGAACCGCGTGGGCTTGTAGTTTTTCAGCTTTCTCGTAATGCTCACCTCCAAGGCATAAAAAATAGCCGCCACCGAAATCGGTGCGACCTTCCGTATAACGAGCAGCAGCCCCTCTCGGAGCCGTTGCTTTGAATTGTTGTGACTTACCAGTTTTCGCTGTGGAGCAGAAGCTCCAGCGCAAGCTGCGTGTTCTCATCAGTGGGCTCAATGTCCCAGCCCCTGTCGTAGTTGCAGACGATTTTGCCGTCCCGCTTGAGCATGAGCTTGGAAATGCGTCCACCCTCGATGCCCCACTCGGAACCTTTCTCGTACTGCTTCATCCAGTAGTGAAAAACCTCGCCGTTCACCTTGATGCTGCTTTCTTTCCACATGGTCGTTTCCCTCCTTAGCGGCGTTCCAGGCGGATCGCGGGGAGCCGCGGGTGCTTGCCGGTCTGCCAGTCGGTGTAGGCGGCGTTGACCTCGGTCATGCCCGCCATTTTGAAGCCCAGCTTGTCGAAGGCTGCGAGGGTTGGGATCAGGTCGGAAAATCTGCTGCTGATCGTAAACTCGGTGATGCCGCTGTCGGCGAAGGTCTGGGCGATGGCCTCGATGTCGTAATCCCAAATGACGTCGCTGAAATCAATGAGGTCGTTGCCCGCGTCGATGCTCTTGCGGTAGGCCCAGAATGCGGTGCTGTTGATGCCGTAGTCCTGCAGGCGTTCTGCCCGCTCCGCAATGGCTCTCTCAAAAAGTTCAATTTTCTTCATGGTGGTTTCCTCCGTTCGTTTTGTTGTGAGTGTATATTACCTCTGAAGTGCGGATATATCCAGTCATTTCAGCGGCATATAGTTCACAATCAATCGGCGGGGAAACTGTGTTTTTTATAGCTTATTCCGAGCGGCGGCAGCGGTGGATGGAAGCGATGATCTGCTCCTGATCTTCCGGCTTTACGCCAATGGAATCGAGCGCCTCCCGTGTGCCGCAGTCTGGGCAGATGAGCGTCTTGTTGTCAAGCCGCGAAAGGGCTGGATGCTCATGGTAGGCTTGCCCGCACCTGGGGCAGACCGAAATTCGGATGATGTTATTCTCCTTCATAATATTCCTCCCCACATTTGAGATAAGCGTCTATCAGCACCAGAGGGTCAAAGCCGAAATCATCGTAGCCCTGGATGCAGGTCTGCATATAGGAAATGGACGGAATGCCGATGGATCTGTTCTCGTGCATAATGTAGACGAATATCCGGCGTTTGCGGACCTTACCCGTGCGGATGCCTTTGATGGGCAGCGTTAGTTCCTTCTTGTAATAGAAATTCGGAAAGCCCTCATAGCGGTCGAGTGCCTTTTCGTCAGCCTCAGTGACTTCCCATACACCGACCGGCACCGAACTGCCTGGTTTCTTTTCGACCGTGAGGTAGGCGCCCGTTTTGCTGCCCTTGAAAAGCAACTCATAGCCTTTTAACTCAGATGTGCCGATGCGTCTTGCGGATGGGCAGCGCATCCGCATCTGTCGGACGTTGAGGTTGCTGCCGTAGGCGATGTAATAGCGTTTTTCCATAAAAAATCTCCTTTCCGAAGTTGCCTTCTACCACCGAAAGCCCGCTATCTGCGGGTTCGGGGGCCTCTGGGCGGCGTCCTTCAAGCAGCTGCTCTGCCGCTGCGGAAGGCTGCATCCCCGTCAAGGCGCTTCGTGAGGAGTTCTCTTGCGGTCTTGAACTCGTCGCCGATAAACCCGAGGCGAAGGAGCCA
>CAKUCE010000166.1 GCA_934643535.1 uncultured Clostridia bacterium
GCCATGGCCATGGCGGCAACTTACCGCTTCATCCCTAAACAGACAGCTTCAGTAGTATACCTCAAACCTTCTTTGATTGCAATAGCTTTTTCAAATTTTCTGATAAAATTTTTCCTTCTTCATCCCTCTCAAAGTCTGCATTTTCCCGCATTGCCAGATTGCGATATGTACACGTTCCCGTGTGTGTCCATGATTCTTTCAAAAACAGCCGCATTTTTCGAAACCGGAGGCATTTTTATTCCTTTCCGTCTCCAAATGCGGCCTGTTTTTCCTAATTTTCAAACAAATACAGATACCCTTCGTCACAGACCGGGAGATAGAAGCTCGTCAACTCCCCCATCTCCTCTTCTGTCGCACTGTCCCGCCAGAACAGGATCAGCGCCCGGTCCTCTTCCTGCAGAAAGCCCTCGATCCCGCCGTTTCGGCAGACCACGTCCCCATCCAGCATCGCGCACAGTTTATCGCCGGGCATCCAGTCCTTCACGGTGCCCACTTCATCGTCGTAATACTGAATGTACATCACGCAGCCGCTGTATTCCTCCCGGCTCAGATACGTATCCATCATGGCCTGATACCGGGACTGCATCCGGGCGTTAGCCACCAGCGTCACGCTCTGCCACGCGCAGAAAACCATCGCAGCGCCGGCCGCTGCGGCCAGAAGCCGCAGAAACGCCCGCTTCGTCGTCCCTTCCCGGATCACGCTCAGCACCGTGGCCGCCATCACCGGAATCGCCGTGTACAACGTATACAGATACCAGTGATACCGCACGTTGAACAGGAAATAGACCACCACAGGAACCAGCGCCCACAGCGCCGTTCCCAGCAGGATCTCCCGCTTTTCCCGCGAGGGACGGATCCGCGCCGCCAGACAGTATCCGCCGCCCAGCAGGCTCACCGCCAGCCCAGCCAGCATGGCCGGGCATTGGGTCAGTACCGGCAGATAGTATGCGAAGATCGACTGGGCGTCGCTCTCCCCCGCATCACTGCCAATGCGCCCTACCACATCCGTTTTCAGCATGGCTTCAAAAAATGTCAGACCGTCCCGGCTGTAGCGCGCGGCGGCCCAGACCAGCACCGGCCCCAGCGCGCAGGCCACCATGCTCAGCGCCCGCTTCCAGCTCAGCTGCTTCCATTGCTTTGTCGCCAAAAAGAAGCAAAGATAGACGATCGGGATCATGGCCGCGTGCGTGGCCTTGCTCAGAAACGCCAGCGCAAAGCTGAGGCATCCGCCATAATACCACCGAATGTCCCTTCGGCTCAGCAGCATGCACAGCATGGCCAGCGCAAAAAACAGTTGGTACAGCCCATCTGCTTCTCCCAGCCGATAGGAATGGGTGCGATACAGCCCCTGATTCAGCGCAAACAGCGCCGCCGCCATCACCGCGGCCGCCTTCCCCAGTCGTTTCCAGCAGAAGCCCGTCAGCGCCAGCAGGGTCAGCACGCCGCAAAGCGCGCTGAAAAAGCGAAGCCCCAGCCGGTTATAGCCGAACAGCCGGTAGCCCAGCGCCACCGTCCAGTAGGAAAACGGCGGCTTCAGGTTCCAGAGATCCGGCTCGCCTTCGTAGGTATGCACCAGATAGTCGTTGTTCTGGATCATTTCATAGGCATTGATCCCATGCCGTGCCTCGTCGTAATCCACGACCTTCGGCGCGTCCAGATTCCAGAAAAGACAAAAGCACGCAATACTGAAAATAACCACGAGCGCCGCGCAGGCGCTCATGGTTTGTCGTTTTTCCTTGCTCATCATTCGCATCAATTCCCCAAATAGGCCCGGCGGACGCTGTCGTCATGCAGCAGATCGGATGCGGAACCCTCGTTGACGATCTTGCCGGTTTCCAGCACGTAGGCCCGGTCGGCGATGGAAAGCGCCATCTGCGCGTTCTGTTCCACCAGCAGAATGGTGGTTCCGGCGTGCTTCAGCTCCCGGATGATGTCGAAAATCTGTTCCACCAGAATAGGCGCCAGACCCATCGAGGGTTCGTCCATCATCATCAGCTTGGGCTTGCTCATCAAAGCGCGGCCCATGGCCAGCATCTGCTGCTCGCCGCCGGACAGGGTGCCGGCCACCTGCTTATAGCGTTCTTTCAGCCGGGGAAAATGATCGTACACATTTTCAATGGACTCTTCCAGTTCGGAATTGGGCCGGGTGTAGCCGCCCATCTCCAGATTTTCCAGCACGGTCATCTGCAGGAAGATGCGCCGTCCCTCGGGACAGAGCGCCATCCCCTTGGAAACGATCTTATCGGCGGGCACGCCAACAATATTCTGATCGTGAAGAAGAATGCTGCCGCTGCGGGGCTTCAGCAGTCCGGCAACGGTATTCAGCGTGGTGGATTTACCCGCGCCGTTCGCGCCGATCAGAGTAACGATTTCCCCCTCGTTCACCTCAAAGGAAATTCCCTTGATGGCGTGAATGCTGCCGTAATAAACGTGGAGGTTTTCCACCTTCAGCAGAGTATTGCTCATACCTCGGCCTCCTTCTTCTTGCCCAGATAGGCCTCGATGACCGCCGGGTTGGACTGGATCTGCTCCGGCGTTCCCTTGGCGATGATGGAGCCGTAGTTCAGCACTGCAATGCCCTCACAGATGCCCATCACCAGCTTCATGTCATGCTCGATCAGCATAATGGCGATCTGGAAGGTGTCGCGGATCTTCAGAATATTTTCCATCAGTTCCGCCGTTTCCGAGGGGTTCATGCCGGCGGCAGGCTCGTCCAGCAGCAGCAGCTTGGGCGAGGTAGCCAGCGCCCGGACGATCTCCAGCCGGCGCTGCGCGCCGTAGGGCAGCGAGCCCGCCGTCGTGTCCGCCAAGTCCTGCATGTCAAAGATGGACAGCAGCTCCAGTGCCTTTTCTTGCATCAGCTTTTCTTTTTTCCAGTAATTGGGCAGGCGGAGAATGCCGGTGCCCATGCCGTAGCGCATACGGTTATGCAGGCCGATTTTCACATTATCCTCCACGCTCATTTTGTTGAACAGGCGGATATTCTGGAAGGTACGGGCAATACCCGCCTTGTTGACCTGAATGGTGTTCATGCCCGCGGTATCCTTGCCGTCGATCAGGATGGTGCCGGTGGTAGGCTGATACACCTTGGTGATCAGATTGAAGATCGTGGTCTTGCCTGCGCCGTTAGGGCCGATCAGACCGGCGATCTCCGTGCGGCCGATGATCATGTTGAAGTCGTCCACGGCCTTCAGGCCGCCGAATTCTACCCCCAGATGCCGCGCGTCCAGCACGGGGCGGGTTCCCAGGTCGCGTTCGGGGATGATCGCATCGCTGGGGAAAGGAACCATGGTGGTGCGTTCTCTTTCAGTCATCTTTCGGCCTCTCCTTTCTCTTCCCGGCTCAGGCGGGATTTGATCACGGCCAGCCACTGCTTGGAGCGTTCGCTGTTGGTCGCCAGCATGACCACGATCAGCACGACGGCGTACACCAGCATGCGGTAGTCATTGAAGGAACGCAGCAGCTCCGGCAGAATGGTCAGCAGCGCCGCTGCGATCACGGAACCGCGAATGTTGCCGATGCCGCCCAGCACCACGAACACCAGCACCAGAATGGAGGTGTCGAATTTGAACTTGCTGGCGGTAAAGGTGGAGAAGTTCATGCCGAACAGCGTGCCCGCCATACCGGCCAGCACGGCGGAGGTCACGAAGGCCATCAGCTTGTACTTGGTCACGCTGATTCCCACGCTTTCCGCAGCGATGCGGTTATCCCGCAGGGCCATCATGGCCCGGCCGGAGCGGCTGTTGATCAGGTTCAGCACCACGATCAGGGTGAAGATGATCAGGCAGAAGCCCATGGTAAAGGTCGAAATACGGGCAAGTCCCTGCGCGCCCTGAGGGCCGTTCACGATCAGCTTTCCGGCCAGGGAGGGATTGTTGAAGCCGAAGTACAGCTGTCCTCCGTCGTTGGAAACATACACGCAGTTCAGCACATTGCGGATGATCTCGCCGAAGGCCAGCGTCACAATGGCCAGATAGTCGCCCTGCAGCCGCAGCACGGGCACGCCTACGATCACGCCCATGATCCCGGCGAACACGCCACCTACCAGCATTCCCAGGATCAGCCGCACCGTAGGGTCGGCAATGCCGTCCTGTGTCGCCATGCAGAAAATCGCACCGGCAAACGCGCCCACGGACATAAAGCCCGCGTGGCCCAGACTCAGCTCGCCGGAAATGCCGACCACCAGATTCAGGGAAACCGCCATTACGATGTACACGCAGATAGGCACCAGTTGTCCCTTCAGGGAACGGCTGATCATGCCCGCGTTCTGCAGCAGGGTCACGGCGACAAAGGCGACGATCACGATCAGGTAGGTGATCAGATTATTGACAAAGGTGCTGTTTCGCATTTTTTTCATCTCGTCCGCCCCCTTACACCTTTTCATTGATCTTCTTGCCCAGAAGTCCGGCGGGCTTCACCAGCAGGATCACAATCAGAATGGCGAACACAATGGCGTCGCCCAATTCCGTGGAGATGTAGCTCTTACCGAAAATTTCGATAATGCCCAGCAGGATGCCGCCCAGCATGGCGCCGGGGATGGAGCCGATGCCGCCGAACACGGCCGCGGTGAAAGCCTTGATACCGGGCATGGAGCCGGTGGTGGGCATCAGCGTGGGATAAGCAGAACACAGCAGCACACCGGCGATGGCCGCCAGCGCAGAGCCGATGGCGAAGGTCACGGAAATGGTGCGGTTCACGTTCACGCCCATCAGCTGGGCCGCGCCCTTATCCTCGCTGACGGCGCGCATGGCCTTGCCCATACGGGTCTTGCCGGTGAACCATGTCAAAGCCAGCATGATCAGAATGCAGGCCAGCACCGTCACAATGGCCACGTCAGAAATAATCAGCTGGCCATCAAACAGACGCACCGGTCCGAAGCTGATGATGGACGTAAAGCTCTTGGGATTGGAACCCCAGATCAGCAGCGCCAGATTCTGCAGAAGGTAGCTCATGCCGATGGCCGTAATCAGCACCGCCAGCGAGGGCGCGCTTCGAAGGGGCTTGTACGCCAGCCGTTCGATCGTCATACCCAGCAGCGTGCAGACGAACATGGCTGCCAGCACGGACAGCCACGCAGGCAGCTTCAGGTATTGGGTAACGCAGAAGGAAATGTAAGCGCCGATCATGATGACGTCGCCGTGGGCGAAGTTCAGCATCTTGGCGATGCCGTACACCATAGTGTAACCCAGTGCGATGATCGCGTACACACTTCCCAGACTGATACCGTTGATCAGGTTGGAAAGGAACGACAAGTGCATCAACCCCCAATCTCTCTTGTGGAAAAAGGAACCGTTTCTATTGTAATTCCAAACATTCAAAACAACAAGCGGCAAAATGTCCGTCTCTGTTCTTTTCCCGTTTTATTTTCCGATATATAGGCAAATGGAGAGCGCCGCTCATGCAGCGTTCTCCATTTGCCGTCAGAACGTTTCCGTCTGCTCGGAAGGCGGGCGAGTTCACCGCCCTTCCTTCTCACCGTCCAAATATCGGACGGCAATGGGCCCGTTACTGGGCTTCTTCCACGTTGTCAGCGCCCACGTACGCGCCGTCCTTGATAACGGCGGCGTAAGGAGTCTTGCTCACTTCGCCCGCGGCGTTCCAAGTCATGACGCCGGTCACGCCGTCCACGGTGACGGTGGGCATATAGGCGATCATGGCTTCACAGATTTCTTCAGCGCTCATGTCGGCGTTGATCGCGCCGTCCTTCAGCGCCTGATAGATCACGTACACGCAGTCATAGGTATCAGCGGAGAACTGAGTGGGGATCTCGCCGTACTTTTCTTCGTACTTGGCGGTGAAAGCGGCGCTCTTCTCATCCTTGGAGTCCGCAGAGTAGGGAGTCAGCAGCATGACGCCCTCGGCCAGACTGGTGTCGAAGCCTTCCATGGTCAAAAGACCGTCCATGCCGTCCACGCCGAAGAACACGGGCTTATATTCCACCGCAGCGGCCTGCTTGAAGATCATGGAAGCGGGGGTGTAGTAGATGGGCAGGAACACCAGCTCAGCGCCGTTGTCCTTCGCGTCGGCCACCTGCACGGAGAAGTCGGTGGTGTCGTCGGTGAAGGTGGTCACGGAGACGATCTCCAGCCCCAGCTCCTTGGCCTTGGTCTCAAAGCTCTGGTAAATGCCGGTGGAGTACGCGTCGGCGTTGTTGTAGATCACAGCGACCTTGCTGGCCAGCTTATGCTCGGCGATATACTCGGCCGAAGCGGAGCCCTGCGACGGGTCGGAGAAGCAGACCTGGAACATATTGTCCTTATCAGCGGTCACGCTGGGGGAGGAGGCGGAGGGCGTCAGCATAAAGACGCGCTCGTCGTACGCCACAGCGGAAACGGCCACGCAGGGGGTGGTGGTCACGCAGCCGACGATCAGCTGAGCGCCCTTATCCATCAGGTTATTGTACGCGTTGACGGACTTTTCAGGGTCGTGCTCATCGTCCTCGGCCAGGAACTCGATCTGGGGGCCGCCCAGCGCGTTGATCTCTTCCACGGCGATCTCGCCGCCCTGTTTTGCAGAAGTACCATATACGGCAGCTGCGCCCGTCAGCGGTCCGATGAAACCAATCTTCAGCGCACCCTCAGCCGCAGCGGGCAGGGCGAAGCATACTACCATCATCATTGCAACTACCATAGAGACCAGTTTCTTCATTGTCTTTTCCTCCTTCTAAACTTCCTATCCTTCTCACCCATCAGGGAGGGAGGCTCCCTGGCAGGTTTCGTCTATTATAGTCACACACCGCCCAACCTGCAAGCGTTTTGTAAGCTCTTTCCTGTTTTTGTAATGTTTTTTTCAAACCACGGACAACATTCCACCATTCCCACCATGCAAGGGGCAGTGCCTCTTGACCCCGGACTGCGCGCAGGCAGATTGCTGAAAAGTGGAGCTGCCACTCAATCGTCGCGGGGACTACTGCCGTAGTC
>CAKUCE010000167.1 GCA_934643535.1 uncultured Clostridia bacterium
GCGTGATCCATTTCCTGAGCCAGCGATACAAGCCCGTCCGCCCGGTCGGTATGGGTGATGTAGGAATAATACTGCGACAGGAGCAGCGAAAAGTCCGCCGCCTGATCGGTTTCTCCCATCCGGCAGATGCGGTATAATTGATAAAAGGCATTGTAGAGAAAGTGCGGTTGGATCTGGGTCTGAAGCTGTTTCAGCTCCGCCCGCTTTGCCGTCAGCTCCGCTTGGTACTGCCGGAAGAGAAGCTCCACCAGCTGATCGGCGGTATCGTTGAAATGGCTGTACAGGTCTGCAAACTCGTCGTGGGACGTATGATGGATTCGCACGGTCTGATCCCCGCCCGCCAGCCGGTCAAAGGCGGTCAGGATATTTTGGAGCGGCTGCTTGACGATCCGCTTGAGCAGCATGATGAAAATGAACATGCTGCACAGCGTCAGAAACACGAGAAAAAACGCCCAGATAAAATAGGTCTGAGCGGTCAGCCGCATGGACTGCCGGGGCAGAAAGATCTCCATGGTCAACAAAGCCCCCATGGAATTGAGCTGCAGGGGAATGGACATGCCAAAGCCCTCTTTCTCCTCGGCCCATGCGCGGACGGCCGGCACGGCGGGAAATTCGCTGTTTCCGTTGTCGGCGATGCATTCGCCGTTCAGGATCAGACGCGCATTCATTTTCCAACCGAGATCCAGCGTCAGTTCCTCCAGAATTGCCTGCGGGGAAAGGGACACTCCTGCCAGCGCGCCGTCGTTATTGAGGCCGGCCGTGGAGAGCGGATAGATCGAATAGAGCAGACCACAATCCAAAACGGCGTTTTGATCGGCTGCATTCAGCAGCTCAAAAAGGCGGCTGTCCAGGTCGCCATAACGCAGCCGGCTGGTAATCTGGCGGTTTTGATTGGGAAACATCAGAAAAAAGGACTGAACGATCGGATTGCTGCCCTTGAGTACCTGCAGTTCCCAAAAAATACTCTGGCTCATGTCGACGATGTTGCTCATGTTGACCATGCGGTTATACAGATGAAAACGGTTGATGTTGGTGGCGACGGAAAGAAAAATAACCTGTTCGTCCAGAAGATCCAGCCGGTTCTGCATTCGGTCGGCGGACATGAGAAGCTGATTTTTCAGCTGCTCCCGTTCCTGCTGGTTCGCTTCATTGAAAAGCATGGTATTGATGGTCAGACAACCTGCCAGCAGCAAAAGGCTGGTGCAAAGGAACAGAAGCAGCAGCTTGATATGCACTTTCATGACGCGCTCATCTCCCATCCTTTTTCCGCATGTATTCGCTGGGGGTCAGTCCGGTCTGCCGCTTGAAAAAGACGGAAAAATAGCTGGGAGATTCAAAGCCGACCATTTGTCCTACTTCCCGGGCCGTCCGCCTTTCTTCCCGCAGCAGCCGGCAGGCCGCCTCCAGACGGATCCGGGCAATGTAGTTCGACAGGGTGAGGCCGGTCTTCTGCTTAAAGAGCCGGGAAAGATAGGTGGGGGAATAGAAGGTCTGCGTGGCGATGGTGGTCAGCGACAGATTCAGATCCGCCAGATGCTCGGCAATATATTGCTCGATCCATGGCACGATGCCGCTTTCGTCCTGACCGTCATGGGGCTGAACGAGAAGGGCCTCGTCCAGAATGAGCTGTTCGTCGCTGGAACCGAAGGATCTCAGCAGCGTTTCCAGGTGAGACACCTTCTGCGGGGCCGCCTTCAGGTCAAGCGCTTCGCAGGAAAAAGCAAAATCGATCATTTCGCCCAACTCTTCCAGACGGTGCTGAACCTTTTCCAAACGCGCGCGAAGAAAGACGCGCATGTCCCGGATTTCCCTGTCGGATTCCCGACACTGAAAAAGACAGCCGTATTCTTCCCAGCCGATCGGAACCACCTCCATGCGGGAGGAAAAAGGG
Source organism: uncultured Clostridia bacterium (assembly GCA_934643535.1). Lineage (GTDB taxonomy): Bacteria > Bacillota > Clostridia > Christensenellales > Aristaeellaceae > Limiplasma. The sequence goes on from CAKUCE010000167.1 coordinate 1,892, forward strand.
ATGTTCTCCTGCAAAAGCTGTTCCAGAACCGCGGGCAGGGCGGCTTTCAGCGCGCCCCCTTCCTTCCTGCGGCATAGGCAGAGACGGCAGGGGAGGCTGGGGGACAGGTGCGTATCCTTTGGCAGAACGCCTCCCTGCGTCAGAAAGAGCGTCATTTCATGCTGCCGCACAAATGGCCGGAGCGCTTCGATCTGGGCCGAAAGCCGCTGCTTCAGGGCGACAGGGTCGTTTTCCTGATTCAGTTGTTTCAGCTGCTTTTCGATAGCGGCCAGAATGACGGCGTCCCCCTGCGTTTTCAGCAGATAGTCCACGCAGCAGACATGGCGCAGCGCTTCTCTGGCCCAGTCAAAGGTGTCATATCCCGTCAGGAAAATGACGCGGCAGGAAGGGCAGAACGCCTCCAACTGTCCCAGCATTTCCAGGCCGCTCATGCCGGGCATTCGAATATCGGAAATGATCAGATCCAGCGAAACGGTCTGCAGCAGGTCGCAGATGTCGGCGGCGGAATAGGCTTTGAAAATTTCGGTTTCCTGCGACAGCTCCGTACTCAGAAGATCGAACAGTCCTTCTACCAGATTGGGTTCATCGTCTACGATAGCCAGCTTGTACATGGTTTTCTCTTCCTTTCATCGAAAGCTGCTGGGGGGAACGCCGACTTTCTGCCGGAAAAGGCGGCTGAAATAGAATTCGGAGGAAAAGCCGCAGCGGAGAGCTACGGTCTGAACAGGGAGACATTCATGCCTGAGAAGATTCTGCGCCAACTCCAAACGCAGGTTCAGAATGTATTGCAGAGGAGAGACGCCCAGCTCCTGATGGAATAAGCGCCTTAGCTGACTGCTGCTGATATGGAATTCCCGGCTCAGAGTCTCTACGTCCAGCTCCGCTTCCGTATAATGCTGGTGGATGTAGCGTACGACGCTGCAGATCATGGCGGATTTTGCGCTGCCGGCGCTGCAGAGTCTGCTGATCTGCGCAAGCAGGTCATAAAGCAGGCTGCGGCATTGAAGCGGCGTTTCCATGCGCCCGCTTTCCCAACAGACCGCGCATTGACGGAAGAGCTGCGCGATTGCCTCCGTTCCGTGAAGAATGCGCGGAAAATGCATACTTTCAAAGGCTTCCGGCGGGTCGGTATCAAAGTCAATCACGTAAAAATGGTGGGCTTCGGTCAATTTATCCCCGCAATAGTGCAGATGAAACGGAAAAATCAGAACGTCTCCGTCGGAAGCCGTCTGATCTCCGTCGTCAAAGTGATAAGTGATAGAACCGTTTTCCATGTAAACCAGCCCGCTGGCAGAACGATGGACCATCCGGGGCATCGCCCAGCAGCTGGTGCGGGTATCATGGACGCTGAGAATATGCTGTACGACCAGATCGTTGGACGGCACGATCCTCCCTCCTTTTTTTTATCATATCGCATATGCGCGAAAAATGCAAATCGCCGATTGCTTCGTGTATGTTTTTTGGGTGCTGCCTGGCTTACAATGCAACCGGGTTAAAGGAGGAATCTGATATGGGCCGCATCGCTTCCCTCAAAAGAATGGCCGTTCACGACGGGCCGGGGCTTCGGACGACTCTTTTTCTGAAGGGCTGTCCCCTTCGCTGCCGCTGGTGTCATAATCCCGAGTGCATTTCCCCAAAGCCGGAGGTGGCATATCTGCCGGAAAAGTGCCTTTCCTGCGGAGCGTGCGTCGCTCTGTGCAAGGCAAACAGGATTACGGAAAAGGGGCATGTATTTGACCGAAGCCTCTGCAGCGCCTGCGGTCAATGCGAAGAGATCTGCCTTGGAAGGGCGTTTACCTATTACGGCCGGGAGATGACCGTGCAGGAAGCCGTGGAGCTTCTTCTGGAGGATCGGGCGTTTTATGAAGCCTCCGGCGGAGGCGTCACGCTTTCCGGCGGCGAACCTCTGATGCAGGCTTCTTTTTCCGCAGTCATTCTTCAAAAGATCAAGCGGGAGGGCATTCATACGGCGGTCGATACCTGCGGCTTTGCCGGCCGTGAGGCGCTGGATGAGGTCATTCCCTATACGGACCTGTTTCTGCTGGATATAAAGGCGGCGTCTTCCCAGCTCCACCGTGCCTGCACCGGCCAGCCCAACGAACCGATCCTTCGCAATTTGGAATATCTGAACCGGCTGGGAAAACCGATGGAGATCCGCGTGCCCTATATTCCCGGGTGGAACGATCGGGAAATGCCGCAGATCGCCCATTTGCTCAAGGGCCTTCAGAGCATCACAATGGTCCGTCTGCTTCCGTATCATCCTTATGCGGCGTCCAAATATACTTCACTTGGCTGCCGGTATGAAATGCCCGAAACGGTCGGACCTTCCCGGGAGACCATGCAGAGGGCTGTAGAGGTTTTTCTTTCCCAAGGTTTGAACGCGGTGGATGGAGGTCATCTGAAATGAATTATCAGGAATTCTTTGCAAAAAACCGTGAAAAAGTCGAAAGCGAGTTTGTGAAACGGGGCTGGAACGAAGCGTCCGGTCAGCCGCCGGAAAAACTGCGTGAAAACAGCTATCGCTTTTTTGCGCAAGGCAAAGGGCAGGAGATCATGACCCGACGGGCGGAAACCATGGTCTATCTCCTGCGGGAAGGGCAGATCGAGGTGCAGCCTTACGAGCTGTTTGCCGATCAGCTGAACCATGCCCAAAGCATGGTTCCGATCACGTGGGATCATTACAACGAAGTCCGTGGAGAGATACAGGAAAAGCTGCTGCCCATGGAGGCTGCCGTTGAAGCCAGAGCCTATACGGGAGAGATTGATTTCGGACACACCTGTCCGGACTGGCGGGCATTGCTTGAACTGGGCTATCCGGGTATCCTCCGCCGGCTTTACGCCTTTCTGGAAAAGGCCCGCAGCGAAAAGCAGAGAGCGTTTTATCACAGCTGCATTACCGTTTATGAGGCGCTGGAGCAATGGATGCTTCGCTTGGCGGAAGAAGCGGAACGAAAAGCCGGCCCTGACAATGCGCTGGGACTGGTAGCCGAAAATCTGAGAAATCTGACCCGGCGTCCGACTCAAACGCTGCATGAAGCGCTCCAGCTTTCCTTTCTGTCGTATTTCATGCAGCAGGAATTGGAGCAGGCGTGCGTCCGCTCGCTGGGACGGTTTGATCTGCTTTACGGCCCCTTTTATGAAGCGGATCTGCAGGCCGGCCGACTGACGCGGGAAGAGGCCAAGGCCTTGCTTCAGTTCTATTTCTGCCGGTGGAACGCCCGAAATATAACGGCCAATATTCCCATCACGCTCTGCGGCACGCTGAATGGCCGGGAGATCTCCTCGGATTTTACCCGGCTGGTATTGGAAGCCTACGGAGAACTGAACATCGTCAGTCCCAAATTCCATATCCGTTATTCGGAAGCGCTTCCGGCGGATATTGAATTTCAGGTGCTTCGCCTGATCCGCAGCGGTGTGAGCGCTTTCGTTTTCTGCAGCGATGCGGCGGTAGAAACAGCTTTGAAGTCGCTGGGGGAAACGGCTGAGGACGCCGAGGATTACGTGATGGTGGGCTGCTATGAGTCCACTTCCATGGGCCGGGAGGTGGCCTGCTCCTGCAACGGACGCCTTTCTTTCCTGAAAGCGGTGGAGTATGCCATGTCCGGGGGAATGGATCTGATGACCGGACGGCGCGTCGGGTTGCCTACGCCGTTGGAATATGATACGTTCGAACAGTTTCAGGAGGCTGTACGGGCCCAATTACGCTGGCTTGCGGACGAATGCATGCGACGCATTGCGCTGGTCGAGCGCCAGTACCCGCAAACCTTTACCACTCCTTTCTTCTCTGCGACCATGGAAGCCTGTCTGGAAAAAGGGCTGGACGCCTATTCCGGCGGCGCGAGGTACAATCATTCTTCCATCAATACGTTTGGAATTGCAAACGCCGCAGACGCCATGAGCTCCATTCGCCATTTTGTTTTTGAAAAGAAAGAACTGACGATGCGGGAGTTCGTTCAGATCCTTCGGCAGAACTGGAACGGCTCGGAGCTTTTGCGGATGCAGTGCGTTCGCTTTCCGGAAAAATATGGGGTCCATCATCCCCGGACAGACGAACTGGCGCGGGATCTGATGCACACGGCGGCTGAAAGGATCAACGGCGCCTGCAATGGCCGGGGCGGTCAGTTCCGCATGGGCGCTTTTTCGATCGACTGGCGCTTTGAATTTGGAGAGCATACCGCCGCTTCGGCCGACGGCCGCCATGCGGGCGACAGCCTGAGCAAAAATCTTTCGGCCTGCCTGGGCGCGGATCGAGAGGGCGTAACGGCGCTGATAGAGTCTGCCGCCTCTCTCTGCGGCAGCGAACTGCCCAACGGCGCGGTGCTGGATGTGGTTCTTCACGAAAGCGCCGTTTCGGGGGACGAAGGACTGAACGCCATGGCCGGACTGTTTCAAACGTTTATGAAAAAGGGCGGGCAAGCCATTCAGGGAAACGTACTGAATGCTGAAACGTTGAAACAGGCTCAGCTTGCCCCGGAAAAGTATCCTACGCTGCAAGTGCGCCTTTGCGGCTGGAATGTCCTTTTTGTCAATCTTTCCAGAAAAGAACAGGATGAACTGATACGACAGGCCCAGGAAGGATAAAGCGCTTCTTGGAGCGAATGAGGAGAGAAGAAGGATGCAAGACCACGATCGGCTCCCGGCTTTGCCGCTATTGACGAACGATCCCTATTTTTCCTGCTGGATGCCCGGCGACACACTGACGGACGCGGAAACGATCCATTGGACCGGAATCGAAAAGCCGCTGCGCGGACAAATGAAAATAGACGGCCGCTATTATCAGTTTCTCGGACGGACCCATTGCTGCAGGATGAAAACCACCGCTGTTCATGTAACGCCCACATGCACGGAAAGCCTGCTGGAAGCGGCGGGGGTCCAGCTGAAGATCACATTTTGGAGCCCGCTGCTTCCGGATGATCTGGAGATCCTGTCAACCCCCATTTCATTTGTGGATTTTGGGG
>CAKUCE010000168.1 GCA_934643535.1 uncultured Clostridia bacterium
CACTCGGCGGAAGGCCTCGTGTTTCCGACACTTTTGCCGGAAAGGCCGCCGTGGCACGAAGGGTGCCACGGCTCGCGCCGAAGACAAACGAGCCAAGTGAAAGCATCTTGATTCGTAGTCAGACAGTTCCGTTTGCCGTTCTATTCTTTGCATGATTCTAGTGGCAACCGATAAGGAGAGAGAAACAATGTTTAGCGAGAAATCCAAGAAGAATGCGGATGCGTGCCGCTTTTGCTGGATGTGCCGCCACCTCTGCCCCGTGCAGCTGGTGACCGGCAAGGAAACCAACACTCCCCGGGCCAAGGGCCTGCTGGTGAGCATGATCACCCGCGGCATGAAGCTGGAAGCCGACACGGCTGAAACCATGTACGAATGCATGCTGTGCGGCGCCTGCACCAACGACTGCGTGACCGGCTTCGAGCCGCCGGTGTTCATCCGGGAAGGCCGCACCGAGTCCGTGGTGGCCGGTGTTGCGCCCAAGTATGTGATGGATCTCATCGACGTGATCGAGAAGACCGGCAGCATGTACGGCACTTCCGAAAGCAAGGTGAAGACCGATGCGCCCGAGACCGGCGATCTGCTGGTGTGGCTGGGCGAGACGGCCCGTTATTCCACCCCCGAGGTGGCCGAGGCCCTGCTGAAGATCCTGGACAAGGCTGGTGTGAAGTACGCCGTGCTGAAAAACGAGCCTTCCTCCGGCTCCGCACTGGGCGATCTGATGGGCTTTGTGGAAGACGTGCGCGCTCAGGCCAAGAAGGCCGCCGAAGCCATCAAGGCCTCCGGCGCGAAGAAGGTCGTTGTGCTGGACAGCTATGATGCGGCGCTGTTCCGTCATGAGTACAAGGATTGGGGCATCGAACTGCCGGAGATCGTCACCGCCACGGCCTTTGTGGATGAACTCATCAAGGCTGGCAAGCTGGCCCCGAAGCAGGAAGCCATGGTGGTTTCCTACCACGACGGCAGCCGTCTGGCCCGTGATCTGGACGAGCATCAGCCCGCCCGCGACATCCTGACCGCCATGGGCTGCGACATTCATGAAATGTGGCAGAACCGCCGCCTGGCCAAGTGCTGCGGCAGCGCCGTCGTGGGCCGTTATCTGCCCGAACTGCGGGCCAAGGTAGCTGCGGGCCGCTGGAACGACATCACCCGTACCGACGCGAAGATCATGGTCGCCGCCTGTCCTCAGTCCACGGAAGCGCTCAGCGCCACGGTGCCCGAGGGCTACGAGTACAAGGATCTGTTCGTGATGTTGTCCGAGCGTCTGTAATTTCATAAAAGGCGCGGGAAGCATTTTTCGCGTTCAGAAGTTGGAAAGAAAGCGGCGGGAGATGCGCTGAGGCTGCGTCCCGGCAGGAAAAACCCTCTTCTTTTTCGAATTTGCTGAACGAGGTAGGCGTTTTCCCGCGCCTTTTTCCAATTTCATATCCGAAGGGAGAAGATTCCAATGGCCGCAAAATACCTGCACTATTCCTACGACCAGCTGAACACCTTCTGTATGGACGCATTCCAGAAGTTTGGTTTCAGCGAAAGCGAAGCCCGGATCATCAGCGACGTGCTGCTTCTGTCCGACCTGTACGGCATCGAAAGCCACGGGATGCAGCGCCTGGTGCGCTATCACAAGGGCATTGAGAAGGGTATGATCGACGTTCATGCCAAGCCGGAGATCGTCCACGAAACGCCCGTTTCTGCCGTAATCGACGCGCACGACGCCATGGGTCAGCTGGTGAGCCATCAGGCCATGGAGCTGGCCATCGCAAAGGCGAAAAAAGTCGGCATGGCGATCGTGTCCGTTCGTAATTCCAATCATTTCGGCATTGCCGGTTACTATGCCAAAATGGCCTGCGATCAGGGGCTGGTCGGCATGGCCATGACCAACAGCGAGGCCATTATGGTGCCCACTTATGCCCGTATGGCCATGATCGGCTCCAACCCCATCGCGCTGGCGGTGCCCGCCGAGCCCTATCCCTTTTTCTTTGACGCGTCCACCACTGTGGTCACCCGCGGCAAGCTGGAAGTGTACAACAAGATGGGCAAGCCCCTGCCGGAGGGCTGGGCGCTGGACAAGGACGGACATCCTTCCACCGATGCGAAAGACGTGCTGAAGAACATCGTCGCCAAGAACGGCGGCGGCATCATGCCTTTGGGCGGCAACACGGAAACGCTGGGCAGCCACAAGGGCTACGGCTACGGGATGCTGTGTGAAATTTTCTGCTCCGTATTTTCTCAGGGCACGCCTTCCAGTCACGTAAACGTGGGCAGCAAGAGCGGCACCTGTCACGGTTTTATGGCGGTGGATCCCTCCATCTTTGGCGATTCTGCCGCGATTAAGGAACATTTCTCCGCCTATCTGCAGGAGCTGCGCGACGCGCCCAAGGCAGATGGTCAGACCCGCATCTACACCCACGGCGAAAAGGAAATTCTGGCCTACGAGGACCGCATGAAGAACGGCATTGATGTGAACATCAACACCGTGGCCGAAATGGCGGACATGGCGAACTATCTGGGCATGGATTCCGAAAGCTACCTGGGCAAGGTAGACGTTTCCGGTCACGAATCCAGCTACAAATAGCAGGGGCAGGCAGGGGTAGTACCCCTGCACCCCGGACTGCCCGCCCGGGAGGGCGGGCAGGGTGCTCGGGATCGGAATTTTACCGCCGAGCCCCGGAAAGGGGCGCGTCTCGCGGGTCTGGCAGGACAACTGCGATTGAAGGAATGGACGGGCAAAATCCTTCTGCACGGACGCAGAATTTCCATAATCCGAACGGATTCCCGAAGGGATTTTATGTTCCGCAGGGATGGCCCTGCAAAACAAATGAGGTGAGATCAATGAAATACCTGTTGGGCGTTGACTTTGGCGGTTCGTCCTCCAAGGCCACCCTGCTGCGGGAAGACGGCATCGTCGCCGCCACCGCCAGCCGTGAATACCCCACTTACTACCCGGAAAACGGCTGGGCGGAGCAGGACGCGGAGGACAGCTACAACGCTGCCTGTGCCAACATCCGCGAGCTGTTGGAAAAGACCGGCGTCTCGCCCGAGGATGTGGCGACGCTGGCGCTGGACGCGGCTACGCACACCGCCGTTTTGCTGGGCGAGGACGACAGGCCGGTGCGCCGGGCCATTTACTGGACGGACACCCGGGCTTCCGCCGAAGCGGCGCAGTTGAAGACCGAAATGGGCCCTGCGCTGATGGAGGAATGCTACAACAGCGTATCCAGTCTGTGGACGCTTCCCCAGCTGATGTGGCTGAAAAAGCACGAGCCGGAGACCCTGCGGAAAACCCGCAAGCTGTTGGCGGTAAAGGATTACGTCCGCTACCGCATGACCGGCGATTACGTGACCGACACCATCGAGGCCATGGGCTTTCTGCTGCTGGACGCGCGGAAGAATCAGTGGTCGGAGACGCTGTGCGCCATGGCTGGGCTGGACGTGCGGCTCATGCCCCCCATCGTGGAGCCCATGACCCTTCTGAGCCCGCTGACGGCGCAGGCGCAGGCGGACACGGGGCTGACGGCGAAAACCGTGGTCATCGCCGGGGCGACGGACACGGTGATGGAGGTCTATGCCGCAGGCGCGGTGCAGGAGGGGCAGGCCACGGTCAAGCTGGCCACGGCGGGCCGCATCTGTTCCATGACGGATCACCCGGTGGTGGATCCCCGACTGGTGACCTACCGCCATGTGGTGAAAGGCCTGTGGTATCCCGGCACGGCCACCAAGAGCTGCGCCGCCAGCAACCGCTGGTATCGGGACACCTTCGGCGGCAGCTTTGAGGAAATGAGCAAGGCCGCGGCGGAGGTATCCCGGGGCTGCGAGGGGCTGTTCTTCCACCCCTATCTGCAGGGCGAGATCACGCCCTATCTGGACGATAAGCTCCGGGCCAGCTTCGTCGGCGCGACGGGCTTCCACACGAAGGCCCATTTCAACCGGGCGGTGTTGGAGGGCGTGGCCTATTCCATGAAGGACTGCTTCGCCACGCTGGTGGAGCTGGGCATTGCCCCCACGCAGGCCGTGGCCATCGGCGGCGGCGCGAAAAGCGGTCTCTGGCGGCAGATTTTGGCCGACATGCTGAACATCCCCCTGAAAACGGTGGAGCATGTGGATTCCAGTCTGGGCAGCGCCATGCTGGCCGGTGTGGCCGTGGGCGTGTTCCGCGACCACGCGGACGCGGTGGCCCGCTGCGTAAAGGAGCGGGGCGTGACCCTGCCCGACCCGGAGGGCGTGGCGTTCTACAACGAGCATTTCAAACTTTACAAGGAAATTCAGGCGGCTTTGGCCCCCATCTATCAAAAACTCTAAGGAGCCGATCATGCGAATCCTGATTTGCTTAAAGCAGGTGCCGGACACCACGGAAGTGAAGCTCACCGGCGATCTGACGCTGGAGCGGGAATTTGTGGCGCAGGTGCTGAACCCGGCGGATGAAAGCGCATTGGAACTGGGACTGGAGCTGAAGGAGAAGCAGGGCGGGACCGTCACTGTCCTGACCATGGGCCCCAAACGTGCCGAGGGCATGCTGCGGGAGGCCTTATCCCGAGGCGCGGACGAAGCCGTGCTGATGACCTCGCCCCGGTTTGCGGGCGCGGACACGCTGGTAACGGCCCATTGCCTGGCGGAAGCCGAGAAGGCGCTGGGTGGTTTTGACCTGATCCTCTGCGGGCGGCGCGCCGTGGACGGCGAGACCGGACAGGTCGGCCCCATGGTAGCGGCCCTGCTGGATCGGCCCTGCGTGGTGAACGCCACGGAGGGGGAGATCGAGGATCGCTGTCTCAAGGCCCTGCAGCTGACCGAGGCGGGAAGCCTTCAATGGAAAGCGCCGCTGCCCGCGGTCATGACCCTGTGCGAATGGAGCCATGCGCTGCGTCTCCCGACCATTTCCGGTCTGCGGCGGGCGGCTCAGGCCAATGTGCGTATTTGTGAACCCGAGGACTTGGGCATTGATCCGGCTGGATGCGGCCTGAAAGCGTCGCCCACCCGGGTGACGCACATCAGCGCCCGGCCCGTGGGCGTTCGCCCCTGCGTCAAGACTACCTTTGGGGAGGTCATAAAGGCGCTGGAGGAAAAAGGACTGGCGCTGGGCGCGTCCGGGCAGGACGAAGCGCCCTTGGCGACCGATTCCTCCGACGCCGGTGAAGCGGCCGCCGCGATCACCATTGCCGTATTGTGCGAGGGCGACGGAAGCGCCGCCGCCGAGTTGCTGGGCAAGGCCCGTCAACTGTCTCCGTCCGGCAGGGTGCTGGCCCTGTCCGAGACGGAAGAACCGCCCCTTTCCGCCTTTGCCTCCTTTGGCGCGGACGAAGCGGTTCCGCTGGGAAAGCTGACGGACGACTGCGCTCAGGCAGAACGGATCGCGGATGCGCTCCGGCAGCTTCAGCCGGACGCGGCTTTGTTCCCGGCCACCATTCGCGGGCGGTTCCTGTCCGCATGGGTAGCCGCGAGGCTGCACACGGGCCTGACCGCCGACTGTACCGCCCTGTCCCTGACGGAGACCGGGCTGCTCAAGCAGGTTCGTCCCGCTTTCGGCGGCAACCTGACGGCGGAAATCCTCTGCAGGACGGCCCGGCCTCAGATGGCCAGCGTGCGTCCCGGTGTTTTCCCGGCGCCTCAGCCGGCTGCCGGACGGGTCTGCGCGCTGCGTCCGCTGCAATTGGCGGCAAGTCCGGAACGGCTGGAACGGCTGTCCTTTACGCCGGCGGAAAGCGGCGTTTCCCTTCAGGGCGCGTCCGTGATCGTCACCGGCGGAAAGGGTGTGGGCAGCAAAAAAGGCTTTGAAAAGCTGGAAGAACTGGCAGCTCTGCTGGGCGGCGGCGTGGGAGCGACCCGCAGCGCCGTGGACGCGGGCTGGATCGCCTATCCTCATCAGATCGGCCAGACGGGCATCACCGTCCGTCCCCGGCTGTATCTGGCCTTCGGCGTCAGCGGACTGGTACAGCACACCGTGGGCATGAGTTCCTCCGGCGTGGTGGTGGCGGTGAACAGGGATCGAAACGCCCCCATCTTCGCCTGCGCGGATTACGGCATCGTCGCCGACTGGGAAGAAACCGTCGACGAATGGATACAATACGTGAAAGAAAGGAAGCAGCAATCATGAATTACAAAAAGACTTATACCCCCAAAAACGGCTACACGCCTCTGTGCGAGATCGGCAAGTGCAGCCTGAAGGATCTGGAATTCGGCATTCTGGAGCTTTCCGACGGCCAGAGCTACACCTATGAAACGAAGGACCGGGAGGTGGCCTTCGTCATTCTGGGCGGCAAGGCCAGCTTCACCGCCAACGGCAAGGATTACGGCATGGTGGGCGCTCGCCGCAACGTTTTTGAAAATCCCAAGGCCGAGTGCTTCTACGCGCCCCGCAACTGCTCCGTGAAGATCGACAGCCCCTGGAACATCAAAATCGCCGTCTGCTCCACGCCCATTGATGTGGACAGCGAGCCGCAGGCCATTCATCAGGCGGACGTGCGCGTGGTCCGGCTGGGCGTGAAGCCCTGGGAAAGGGACACCAGCTTCATCGTGGACGGCTCCACCAACGCCAAAAAGCTGACCATCGGCGAGGCCTACATCACCCCCGGCAACTGGGCCGGTTTCCCGCCGCACAAGCATGATGTGGACAATATGCCTTCCGAGGGCGTGCTGGAGGAGATCTACTACTTCCTGTTTGATCCCCAGCAGGGCTTTGGCGTACAGTGCCTGTACACCTCCGACGGCGAAATCGACGAGGCCTACCGCGTTAAGAACGACGAGCTGGTGGAGTTCCCCCGGGGTTATCACACCACCGTGGGCGCGCCCGGCTACAACACCTATTTCCTGTGGCTGATGGCCGGCAAGGATCAGGGCTTCTACCG
>CAKUCE010000169.1 GCA_934643535.1 uncultured Clostridia bacterium
ATTCCATGCTGCTCTACTATGCCAGCATGCTCAACATTTCGGAAGATCTCTACGAGGCCGCCAACATTGACGGTGCCGGAAAGGTCAGCCAGTTTTTCCGGATCACGCTGCCGCTTCTGCGCAGCACGCATTTTACGGTGTTCATTCTGGGAGCGCTGGGCTCGCTGAAGTGCTATGACATCGTCTATGTGCTGACCGGCGGCGGCCCCAACCACGCTACGGAAACCTTCTCCACCTACATTCAGGAATTTGCCTTCTCCACCTTCAAGCAGGGACGCGCCTCCACGCTGGTGGTATTCATGTTCCTGATCGCCATGGTGATCACCGCCGCCCAGCTTATCCTGTACTACCGGGGCGACCAGGAAAAGGAGATGAGCCTGTGAAAAACTCCCTCTGCTACCGGATCCTGACCGGCGTCATCTGCCTGCTGGCCACGGCGTTTTTCCTGTTCCCGCTGGGGATCATGCTCTGGCGTTCCTTCCAGAACGGCGGCTTTTCCAACTATGGGAAGGTGTTCAACAGCTATAACCTTCTGGTCAACTTCTGGGCCAGCCTGCAGATCGTAGGCGGAACGCTGCTGGTGGTCATGTTTGCCGTATCGCTGGCGGCATATGCCTTCTCCAAGCTGCCTTTTCCCGCGAAGCGCACCCTGTACTACATCCTGCTCACCGGCATGATGATCCCCACGGCGGCGGTGCTGTTTCCGCCGTTCCTCATCGTGCGGGGGATGGGCCTGCTGGGGTCTCCCCTGTCCGTCATTCTGCCCTACGCCACCTTCAGCTGCTGCTTCAATCTGATGATCCTGAAAAATTACTGCGACTCCATCCCCAACGAAATGATGGAAGCCGCTACGATCGACGGCGCATCCCGCTGGCAGATCTTCTCCAGGGTCATGATGCCCGTCGCCAAGCCCGGGCTGGCCGTCGTGCTGATGCAGACGTTTCTGAGCGCATGGAATGAGCTGCAGATGGTGAAGACCTTCATCACCGATCCGCTTCGTCAGCCCCTGTCGGTGGTTCCGATCCGTTTTGCCCAGACCTCGGTGGCCAGCCACGATTTTACTACGGAGGTTCTCTACGCCGCGCTGGTCATCTGTCTGGTTCCCGTGGTCGTTTTCTACGCATTCGCCGCCCGTTCGCTGGTAGCCGGTCTGACCAGCGGCGCGGTAAAAGGATAAAGGAGAGGAAAAAAGATGAAACTGGAATACCCGGTCTATCGGGACAAAGTCATGGGCTGCTGGGCTGGAAAAAACGTCGGCGGCGTGCTGGGCGCGCCCTTTGAGTGCAAGCGGCAGTTCAACGGAGACGTGGACTTTTACACGCAGGATCTGAGCAAGGGCCCTGTGCCCAACGATGATCTGGATCTGCAAATCGTCTGGCTGGCGGCGGTGGAACGGTACGGCCGCAACGTGAACGCCTCTATTCTGGGCGAATACTGGCTCAGCTTTGTCACCCCCAACTGGGTGGAATACGGAACGGGCAAATCCAACCTGCGGGCCGGGCTGCTGCCGCCGCTCAGCGGCCACGTGGACAATGTGTACCGCAACAGCTGCGGATGCTTTATCCGTTCCGAGATCTGGGCCTGTCTGGCTCCCGGCCAGCCCCAGTTAGCCGCTCAGTATGCCCGCGAGGACGCCATCGTCGATCATTCGGAGGAGGGCATGTACGCGGAAATTTTCACTGCGGCCCTGCAAAGCGCCGCCTTTGTGGAAAGCGACCCCAACACCCTGATCGACATCGCCCTGAGCTATGTGCCTGCGGACAGCGCCTTGGCCCGCGCCATTGCCGAGGCCCGGCGTTGCTATCAGAATCAAGTAGACTTCCGGGAGGCCCGGAAGCGCGTCCATAACACGGCTCCCGGCACCTTCGGCCTGCAGGAATGGACGCTGGATGAAATTCCTGTAAAGGACAACGAGGGAATGGAGCTGGGTACGCCCGGCTTTGACGCGCCGGAAAACGTAGCGTTCAGCATGCTGGCATGGCTGTACGGCGAAGGCGACTTTGGCCGCAGCCTTTGTCTGGCCAATGCCTGCGGCGAGGACACCGACTGCACCTGCGCCACGCTGGGAGCGACGCTGGGCATTATCATGGGAGCCAAAAATCTGCCGGAGAAATGGCTTGCCCCGCTGGATGACAAAATCGCCACGCTCTGCATCAACCGCACCAGCGAGGGCGTATGGGTGCCCGCCACGGTCACGGAACTGACCGACCGGGTGGTTCGTCAGGCTCCGCTGTTTCTGGGGCAGCAGCTCTGCGATATTTATGCGCCCGGCGGCGCGGCCTTTGAGTGCCGTTCGGGGCGCGGCCTGTATTGTCCCCAGTCCGCCCGCTATCTGAAAGGGCTGAACGGCCACAAGAAGGATATTGACCTGACGCCCGCCGAAGTGGCCGCCCTGACGCCGTACCATGTGCGCTATGCCTACCCGGCCTTTTCCATGGACGTGGATTACCGGGGCAGCGTGACCTTTACCCCCGGCATCGAGCGGCGCATCACCGTGACACTGGTCAATTCCTTCACCCAGTACCAGCAGCAGTGGGCCCGCGTCACGCTGTATACGCCGCCCTGCGCAGCCGTCTCCTCGCCGCGCACCGTGATGCTTCCCCTGAACAACCATGTAGGCGCCAAAGCGGAATGCACCTTTGCCTTCACCGCCGACGAAACCGCTCCCGCCAAGCTGGAGCTGCTGGTAGACGTCGCGCTGGAGGGCCGCCATTCCAACGGCATCGCCAAGGTGACGCTGATGGCGGCGGAAGCCGAACCGACGCTCTGACGCTCCGATTCCATTCCAAAAAACGTCTCCCTATCATAGGGAGACGTTTTTTGGCGGCCAGTGAGAAAGGGGGGGCGGCACAGGAGCCTGCCCTCCCGGCAGGAGGCCGCGCCTTTTCTTTTTCTGCGCACCGGAAAACCATTTACTGTTCCGGCCGGGTAATATCCTTGCCGAAGTATTTTTCAGAAATGCGGGTCAGTTCGCCTTCCGCGTCCAGCTCGGCAATGGCCTGATTGACCGCCTCCAGCAGAGAGGCGCAGCGTTCTTCCTTGCGCATGGGCAGGGACACCTTCGAAGCCTCTTCCGTCAGGGCCACCACCTTCAGGTTGGCGTCGGGATGAACGCTCATGTAATCATAGAAGGAAACCTCCGCGTTCAGCGTCGCGTCCGCCCGGCCGGACAGCACCATCTGAATGGTCTGATCCAGCGTGTCCACACCGGCGGCGGTCGCGCCGTAGCTCTCGGCCAGCGTCATATAGGTGCTGGCGATCGAATTGGCGGTATGCTTGCCCTTCAGATCCTCAAAGGACTGGATGTCCGTATTGTCGCCCCGTACGATCAGCGCCGTGCGGATGTAGCCGTAGGGCGTGGAAAAATCATACTTCTGCGCGCGCTCGTCCGTTACTTCCACGCCGTTGGCGGCAATGTCGTAGCGGCCGGAGTCCAGCCCGGCAAAAATGCCGTCCCACTCGGTTTCCGCAAAGGTCGCGGTCACGCCCAGCTTGGCGGCGATAGCCTGCATAACCTCCACGTCAAAGCCCACCAGTGTGCCCTGTTCGTCGTGATAGGTCCACGGCGCCCACGCGCCCTCGGTCGCTACCACGATTTCGCCCCGGCTCTTGATTTCCGAAAGCAGATCGTCGCTTTCGGCCTGCGCCGCCAAAACGGTCAGCCCCATTACCAGCGCCAGCAGCAGCGCCGCAAATCCACGAAATTTACGCATATTCATCCTTCCTTTCGTTGTACGGGATCCAAGCATGGGATCCCCCTTTTCCCCGCGAAATCAGGCGCGGGGCTCCTGATCGCCATCGATCATCTGCAAAAAGGCGCGGGTGCGCGCTTCCTTCGGGTGATCGAAAAACGCCTTGGATGGGCCTTCCTCCACGATGACTCCGTTTTCCATAAAGGCCACCTTGTTGGAAACGTTCCGGGCAAAGCCCATTTCATGCGTGACCACCAGCATGGTCATGCCCTCCTGCGCCAGATCGCGCATGACGGACAGCACCTCGCCGGTCAGCTCCGGGTCGAGGGCGGAGGTCGGCTCGTCAAAATAGATGATCTCTGGGTCGGAGGCCAGCGCCCGGGCAATGGCCACCCGCTGCTGCTGTCCGCCGGAAAGCTCGGCGGGGTAAGCGTCCGCCCGGTCGGCCAGCCCGACTTTTTCCAGCATTTTCATGCCAATGTCTTTGGCCTCGGCCTTGGGCATTTTCCGGGCGATCACCAGTCCTTCCATGATGTTGCCCAGCGCCGTCCTGTTCAGAAACAGGTTATAGCTCTGGAACACGAAGGCCGTTTTGCGGCGAAGCCGGGCCACGTCCCTCCTGGCCGTCTGATGCAGGTCAAAGGTTTCCCCGTCGAAGGTCAGCGTTCCGCCGTCCGCCCGCTCCAGAAAATTCAGGCACCGCAGCAGCGTGGTCTTGCCCGATCCGCTGGGGCCCAGAATGGCAACCACGTCGCCCTTGTCCACCTCCAGACTCACATCCCGCAGAACGGGCTGATCGCCGAAGGCTTTTCGGATGTTGTCCACCCGGAGAAGACAGCCGTGCTTTTCACTTGCCGTCCCGTTTGCCATAGGAAGAAAGCCTCCTTTCCCCTGCCCGCTGAATAAAGGTCAGGATCGTGGAAAACAGCAGGTAGATCGCCGCCACCTCGCAGTACAGGGGCAGCATTTCATAGGTCCGCGCCGCAATGCGCTGGGTGGCCATGAACATTTCCATCACGGTAATGTTGGCCGCCAACGAAGTATCCTTCACCATGGAGATCAGGGAGTTGGACAGGGGCGGGAAGGCCGTTCGCAGCGCCTGAGGCAGCACAATGCGCCGGATGATCTGCAAATAGCTCATGCCCACGCAGTAGCCCGCCTCCATCTGACCGGCCGGGACGGCTTCCAGCGCCGCCCGCATGGTCTCGGCGCAGTATGCGCCTTCGTTGATGGAAAAAACGATGATCGCCGCCGGGAAGGGATCCAGCACAATGCCGATATCCGGCAGGCCGTAAAACACCACGAACAGCTGCACCAGCAGGGGCGTGCCGCGAATTACCCAGATATAGAACCGGGCGATCTGTTTCAGCACGCGGATGTTGGCGAACTGCACCAGCGCCGTGATGATGGCGATGACCATGGCCAGCGAGAAGGAGATCACCGTCAGCGGGATGGTCATGGTCAGTCCGGGCAGCAAGATCTGCCCGAAGGAGTCGATGAGCAGTTGAATAACACGGTTGTTCATTTCAATTCCTACCTTTGTGGAAAGCCGTTATGCAAAAAACGCCAAGTCCGGGCTGGCCGTTACAGCCAATCGTCGTGTTCGGCCTTGTACCGTTCCGTCAGCTCGTCCGCTTCGGCGACGAGCGCCTGCAGTTCGCCGGCGCCGTATACCGTGGCCCCGCTGGCACAGGCGTGCCCGCCGCCGTGATAGCGCTCCGCCAGCCCGTTCACCGACATGAACCGGGAGCGCAGCCGCACCCGGATGGAGCCGTCCGGCGCGTCGATGAAGGCCAACTGACAGATGCAGCCCCTGATGGTATCCAGATAGCCGATGGCGGCGCTGGCGTCCTCGAAGGAAAGGCCGAACTGCTCCTGCGCTTCCCGGTCGATCCGCAGCCAGACCACGCCGTTTTCCGTGCGGTGAAGCTGATCGTAAACCCACGCCTCAAAGCGGAAGGATTCGAAATCCCGCAGGTACAGCTGAGCGTAAAGCCGCTCCGTGTCCACGCCCACGTCCATCAAAAACGCGGCCCGGCGCAGCGTGTCGCCGTTCACCCCGGGAAAACGGAAACGGCCGGAGTCCGTCACCATGCCCAGATACAGGAATGCGGCGGCCTGCGCGTCTATTTTCAGCGTCTCCGGGAAGGTCTGTGCCAGCGCAGCGATCATCTCGCAGCAGGAAGAGCAGTCCTCCTCCACCCACAGCACAGAAGCATAAGGCTCCACGTTGGGATGATGGTCGATCTTGACCAGTTCCCGGCAAAGGAAAAAATTCGGGTTGGAAATCCGCTCGGACGAGCCGGTATCCACCACCACGCCCAGCGCATTGGCATAGGCAGCCTCGGGCATGGCCGGATCGTCCGGCCCCAGAAAGGCCAGATGACCGGACACGTCGCTTTCCGGCAGATCGATCTGCTTTTCCGGGAAGCTAAGGCGCAGTATCCGCTGAAGCCCCTTGCTGGCCCCCAGGCAATCGCCGTCGGGCCGTTTGTGGCGGAAAAGGACGATATGATCGTACTCCTGTATTTTTTGAAGAATCGGCAGCATTTTTTCCCGGGTCATTTCATTTCCTCCGCCAGTTTATCCAGACTTTCCAGCATTTCCATGGCCGTTTCCCGGTCGGCTACGGTGGCTCCGCTGGCCTTCTGATGACCGCCGCCGCCAAACGACACGGCAATCGGATTGATATTGACCCGATCCGACCGCAGCTCGCACAGCACGCCCTTGTCGCTCTCCGTGAAGTTCACCCAAATATGAACCCCGGAGATATCCGACATCACATTGACCATTCCGCGGGAAATGGCGAAATCGTCCGCGTGATACTGTTCTTTCTCCTCCTGCGTGGTGTAAATATAAGCTACGTGGTGGGGCGTGAAACGAATTTTCAGTGCGAACTGTGCCCGCAGACGAACCTGTTCGTAATCCATGGCGTAAAGGTGATTATACAGTTCATTGGTGTCAAAGGGCTGCTCTCGCAAAAACGCGGCCAAACGGAAGGTACGTGCGTTGACCGCGTCGTACCGAAACCGCCCGGAATCCGTGACCATGCCGGTAAAAACGGATTGGGCCGACAGCGGAGACAGCTTCCAGCCGGACTCCATTGC
>CAKUCE010000170.1 GCA_934643535.1 uncultured Clostridia bacterium
GTAGTACATTTGTGTCACGAAAGAAACAGCGTACCCCCTGCAACGTTCCGTCCTGTTCTTCCCTTCGCTTCATCCCCCTGAAAGGGGTTGAACAATATAGCAAGGAGGTCTTTCCAAGATGAAGAAACTGATCGCCCTGTTCCTGTGCCTGATGCTGGTCCTGCCCGTAGCGGCGGCGCTGGCCGACGACATGACGACCGAGATCACCATGTGGACCTTCCCGGTCGGCGGCTTTGGCGACGACGAACAAGTCCAGACGCTGATTGCGGACTTCAACGCGGTATACCCCAACATCAAGGTGAATGTGGAGTATCTGGACTACACCAACGGCGACGTGCAGGTCACCACCGCCATGGAAGCCAAAACCACCCCTGACATCATCTTCGAAGGCCCCGAGCGTCTGGTGGCCGTGTATGCGGCGGCCAACGCGCTGGTGCCGCTGGATGATCTGTGGACGGACGAAGCCATGGCCGACATCAGCGCCGGCGTAGCCGCTGCCTGCAAGGACGCGGCCGGCGTGTACTACGAGTATCCCCTGTGCTCCACGGCCCACTGCATGGTCATCGATAAGGCTGCCTTTGAGAAGGCGGACGCCCTGCAGTACATCGACATGGAAAAGCACACCTGGACCACCGAGGGCTTTGAGATGGCCCTGCGCGCGCTGGTCGAAGCGGGCTACAACCCCACCGGCCTGATCTTCTGCTCCGGTCAGGGCGGCGATCAGGGCACCCGCGCTCTGGTGAACAACCTCTACAGCGGCAAGTTCACCTCCCCGGATTTCAGCAAGTACACCATGGACAGCGAGGAGAACATCAAGGCCCTGACCATGCTCCAGAAGTGGGCGGAGGAAGGCCTCATCGCCTTTGATCCCTCCATCAACGGCGGCGAAGAGCTGGCCCTGTTCGTCAACGGCACCTCCAAGATGGCCTTCTGCTGGAACGCCGCCATCGAGGGCCTGAACCGCGACAAGCTGGCCGACGGCGTGGAGCTGTTCCCCATGACCTTCCCCACCGACAAGGGCGATCCCGAGCTGTGCGGCGGCATCTGGGGCTTCGGTGTCTTCGACAACGGCGACGCTGCTAAGATTGAGGCGGCCAAGACCTTCATCCGCTTTGTGTGCGACGATCCCGTGCAGGTGCGCAAGAGCGTGTACATGTCCGGCTACTTCTCCGTGCGGTCCTCCGTGACCGGTCTGTATGCCGGCACCGAGAAGGAATATCTGGATACCTATGCTCCCTTCGTGCAGTATCTGGGCGATTACTATCAGGTGGCCCCGAACTGGAACACCCAGCGCTACGAGTGGTGGAACCTGCTCCAGCGCGTGGGCGCGGGCGGAAACGTGGCCGATGAAGTGGCCCTGTACATCCAGAACGTGAACCAATAAGCCAACCGTCCGGGTTGGAGGGGCGCTCTCCCCATGGCTGAGCGCCCCTTTTTCTAGAAAAGGGGGATCGCCGCGTGCAAACTACCGCCAGCATCAACCGCAGCCTGCGCGCCACGCGCAGGCGCGAAAGCATTTCCGGCTATCTGTTTATGGCGCCGGCTCTGGTTTTTTTCCTTGGGTTCGTTGTTTTTCCCATGTTCATGTGCCTGTTCAACAGCGCTTTTCGCTACACCCTTTCCGAGTTTACCTTCGTAGGTCTTGACAACTATGTTCGTTTGTTTCAGGATGTGAAGTTCGGCAAGTCGCTGGTCAATACGCTGATAATCGTGCTGGTCAGCGTGCCCTTCACATGCCTGTTTTCGCTGTGGGTCGCTTCGGCGATTTATCAGATGCGGCAGCTGTACACCTCCTTTTTCCGCTGTGTGTTCTATCTGCCGGTGGTCACGGGCTCTGTGGCGGTAACCGTGGTATGGAAATGGATGTTCAACCCCTACTACGGCCTGCTCAACTATGTGTTTACGGCGCTGGGCCTCATCAGCAAAAACCTGAACTGGCTGGGCAGCGCGGATACGGCGCTGGGCTGCATCATCACCATCCTGCTGACCACCTCCGTCGGTCAGCCTATCGTGCTGTATGTGGCGGCGCTGAGCAATGTGGATCATTCGCTGGTGGAGGCGGCGCAGGTGGACGGGGCTACCAGCCTGCAGACCTTCTGGCGCATCAAGTGGCCGCAGGTCATGCCCACCACGCTCTATATTCTGATCATCACCACCATCAACTCCTTCCAGTGCTTCGCGCTGATCGACCTGCTGACCTCCGGCGGGCCGCAGGATTCCACATTGACCATCATGTACTACATCTACCATAACGCGGTCAAGCTGAACAACTTCGGCTACGGCTGCGCCATGGGCATCATTCTGGCGGCGATCATCGCGCTGTTCAGCGCGGCGCAGTTCCGTCTGGCCAAATCCGGCAGCTGAGGGGGCGAGGACAATCATGGATCACAGCGTACATAAAATAACGGTTTATCGAATTGTGAGCATCGCGCTTCTGATTGTGCTGGCGCTGCTCATGCTGTTCCCGCTGTATTGGATCATCACGGGGTCCGTGAAGGGAGCAAAGGAAATCAACGCCCGGGTGCCCTCCTTTTTCCCCGTCAGTCCGACGACGGCCAACTATGCCAAGCTTTTCTCCAAGCCCGCATGGACGTGGCTGCTCAACACGGTGTTCATCTGCGGCATGACCATGCTGCTCGCCTGTCTGTGCGGTGCCATGGGCGGCTACGCGCTGGCCAAGAAGCAATTTGCCGGGCGCGGGTTGATCTTCACCATGTTCGTCTGCGCCATGGCGCTGCCCAAGCAGGTCATCATGATTCCTCTGCTCAAGGAAATGGCGTGGCTGAACCTGCACAACACCCTGTGGGCGGTCATCTTCCCCACCGTGGGCTGGCCCTTCGGCGTGTTCCTGATGAAGCAGTTCTCCGAGAACATTCCCAATGAAATGCTGGAGGCGGCGCGCATCGACGGGGCGGGGGAGGCCCGCACCTTCATCGACATTGTGTTCCCCATGATTAAGCCCGGCGTGGGCGCGCTGGCGATCTTCACCTTCATCACCGCATGGAACGATTACTTCCTGCAGCTGATCATGCTCAACGCTCAGCGAAAGCTGACCATTTCTCTGGGCATTGCCAAGATGCAGGGCGAGGCCAGCACGGACTTCGGCCTGATCATGGCGGGCGCTACGCTGGCCAGCGTACCGATCATCGCCGTGTTTCTGGCGTTCCAGAAATACTTCACCCGGGGCATCACCATGGGCGCGGTCAAGGGCTGAGCCGCCGCGTGTTTCCATCATCCATCATCCAATGAGGAGGACGTTATCATGGGCAGATTAGAAAAGTACAGAGGCGTGATTCCGGCGTTTTACGCCTGCTACGACGATCAGGGAGCCGTCAGCGAGGCGCGCACGCGCCGTCTGGCCCGCTATCTGGTGGACAAGGGCGTGAAGGGCCTGTACGTGGGCGGCTCCTCCGGGGAGTGCATCTATCTGGAAAAAGAAGAAAGGATGCGCACGCTGGAGGCCGTGATGCAGGAGGTGGGCGGCCAGTGTACCGTCATCGCCCATGTGGCCTGCAACAACACGGAGGAAAGCTGCCAGCTGGCAGAGCATGCCGAGCAGCTTGGTGTGGACGCCATCGCCAGCATTCCTCCCATCTATTTTCACCTGCCGGACGCGGCCATCGCCCGATACTGGAACGACATCTCCGACGCGGCCCCCCATACGGATTTCTTTATCTACAACATTCCCCAGCTGGCGGGCGTGGCCCTTTCGATTCCGCTGATCAAGCGGATGCAGCAGAATCCCCGGGTCGTGGGGGTCAAGAATTCCTCCATGCCCGTCTATGACATCGAGGGCTTCCGTCGGGCCTTCGACCGGGAGTGCATCCTTTTCAACGGGCCGGACGAGCAGTTTGTGGCGGGACGCGCCATCGGCGCGGACGGCGGAATCGGCGGCACCTACGCGGTGATGCCGGAGCTGTTCCTGAAGATGGATGCGCTGTGCCGGGCAAACGATTTTGCCGCCGCCGCGCCCATCCAGCATTCGGTGAACACCATCATCGAGGCGATGTGCGCCTGCCGCGGCAATCTGTACGCGGTCATCAAGAAGATCATGGAGCTACGCGAGGGCCTGACGCTGGGCAGTGTGCGCCCGCCTCTGCCTCCGCTGGAAGCGGAGGATATGGCTCAGGTGCAGGTCTGCGCCCAGATGATCGACGACGCGATCAAACGGTTTGCCTGAGGTGACGAAGCATGAAGCTGAACGGAGCGATCGTCAACTTTCTGGGCGACAGCATCACGGAGGGCGTAGGGGCCAGCGTCGAGGCCAATCGGTATACCGACGTGCTGGCCCGTGAGTTCGGACTTCTGCGGGCCAACAATTACGGCGTGGGCGGTTCGCGGATCGCCCGGCAGACCGTGATGACCGACGAGCCCTACGACCGGGATTTCTGTATGCGCATGGCCGAAATGGATGCAAACGCCGACGCGGTGGTAGTCTTTGGCGGCACGAACGACTACGGCCACGGAGACGCGCCGCTGGGCGTGCCGTCGGATCGGGATCCCTTCACCTTCTGGGGGGCGTGTCACTTCCTGATGGACGGGCTGCTGACGCGCTATGGCAGCAGGCCCATTGCCATCCTGACCCCGCTGCATCGGGACAACGAAAACGATCCCCATGGCGACGGGCGCAAGCCACGGAGCGTGGCCCCTCTGTCCGCCTATCGGGAGATCCTGCTGGAAACGGCGCGGCACTACGCCCTGCCGGTGCTGGATCTGTACGCCGTCAGCGGCATTCAGCCGGAAAACGCCCGCTGCCGGGAGCTGCTTTTGCCGGACGGCCTTCACCCCAGCGATGAAGGGCACGCGCTGCTGGCCAGAAAAATCGGTCTGTTTTTACGGACGCTGTAAGGGAGAGAAAGAAGAATGACGAAGGAAGCGTTGTTTGCGCTAATGAAGGGCACGGTGATCGTCTCCTGCCAGGCGACGCCGGGCGAACCGCTCTACGACCGGGAGCGCTCCGTCATGCCGCTGATGGCCAGCGCCGCCAAGCTGGCAGGCGCGAAGATGATCCGCACCAGCTCGGTTCGGGATATCATCGAAATCAAGGAAGAAACCGGCCTGCCGGTGATCGGGCTAATCAAGCGGGAATATCCCGGCTTTCAGGGACGCATCACCATGACCATGCGGGAGGTGGACGAGTGTATGGCCGCAGGGGCGGACGTTGTGTCCATCGACTGTACGGACTGCGTGCGCGGCGATGGGCTGACTCCGACGGAATTTTTGAAAGCGGTTCGGGAAGAATACCCCAACATCATCATCATGGCCGACTGCGCAACCTTTGAAGAGGGCGTCGCCGCCCACGCGGCGGGGGCCGATCTGGTGGGCACCACCATGAACGGCTACACCCCCCAGACAGCCGGGGAAACGGGCGAACCGAATTTTGCGCTTGTGGCGCGTCTCGTGAAAACACTTCCCTGCCCGGTCATCGCGGAGGGACGCATCCATACGCCGGAGCAGGCAAGAAAAATGCTGGAAATCGGGGCATGGGCCGTGGTGGTAGGCGGCGCGATCACACGCCCCCTGGAGATCGCCTCCCGCTTCATGGCCGCCGTCCGCGATTTACCGGGAGGAATGGTATGATTCTGGCGTTGGACATCGGCGGCACCTCCGTGAAAATGGGCCTTGCGGACGAACAGGGCGTCCTGTACGAAAAAGCAGAGGCCGACGTCAGCTTTGACGGCTACCAAACGCCCATCATCGATACGGTTGTCCAAAGCGCCGTGCTGTTTCTTGCGCGGCATAACGTCTCCATCTGCGGGGCAGGCGTATCCGCCACCGGACAAATCGACGACCGAAGCGGCGTGGTGATCGGCACCAACGGAAAGATCCCCCATTATGAGGGAACGCCCATCAAAGAGAAGCTGGAGCAGGCGCTGGGCGCGCCGGTCTGGACGCTCAACGATGCTAACGCCGCCGCGCTGGGCGAATACGCCTTCGGCGGCGGACGCGGCTGCCGGAACGCCGTTTTCATCACGTTGGGAACAGGCGTAGGCGGCGGGCTGGTACTGGACGGAAGGTTGTACGTCGGTGCGCGGGGCATTGCCGGGGAGCTGGGGCACTTTACGCTCTATCAGGAGGGCCCTGCATGCCCCTGCGGAAAGCGCGGCTGTTTTGAACACTATGCGTCCGTGACCGCGCTCATCCATCGTGCGCATGAAGCCGCGCCGGAAACCGAATGGAACGGGCGAAAAATATTTGAGCGTGCCGCTCAGGGGGACGCCGTACTGCTTCGAGTGCTGGAGACATGGATTGATGACATTGCGGCGGGACTCACCGGGCTGGTTCACCTGTTCAATCCGGAGGCCGTGCTCATCGGCGGCGGCGTAAGCGCACAGGAAAAGCTGCTGATAGAGCCCCTGCGCCGTCGGGTGCTTCAAGGCGTCATGCCGCGCTTTGCCGAAGGGCTTCGGGTGGAGGCTGCCACTCTCGGCAACGACGCGGGACTTCTCGGCGCGGTTCGCTTCTTTCTGGAGCGGGAGGGCAGGCTCTGAACGTCGCTCCTGCGCGATACACTGTGCTTCGCCGGCATAAGCCGGTAAAGATAAACACTGCGACGACAAAAAAGGAGGCAATACAATGAAGAAACTGTTCACCCTACTGCTGGCAGTAAGCCTGATCTTCTCCATCGCGGCCACCTCCGCAGCCGCCGAGGGCGCGGGCGGCAC
>CAKUCE010000171.1 GCA_934643535.1 uncultured Clostridia bacterium
CAGCCCCTCCATGCGGCTGTTTACCATGGCCCCTCGGATGGAGAACACGGAAAAACCGGCGCTGATCAGGGCCATCAACAGAATGACCGCCATAAACAGCGCCAGCAGCCGGTCAAACATACTTTGACACAAAACGGTTTGCCTCCCTTATTAAGCGGGCTTGTAATCGAATTTGTAGCCCACGCGCCAGACGGTGTGGATCTCCCAGCCGTATTTTTCGCAGTCCGGCAGCTTTTCCCGCAGACGCTTGATGTGTACGTCCACCGTGCGGCTGTCGCCGAAGAAATTGTAGCCCCAGACCTGTTCCAGCAGTTGATCGCGGGTAAAGACCATATTGGGATGCGAAGCCAGATAATACAGCACTTCCAGCTCCTTGGGCGGCATTTCCACCGGCTTGTCCTCGTATGTCACCTCGTAGCTGGCCAGGCTGACCGTCAGCCCCGGAAAGCGCAGCGTGTCGTCCTTCTCCGGCTTTCCTACGGGCGCGGCGCTTTCCGGCTCGCCGGGCGCGCGGCGCAGCACCGCCTTCACCCTGGCTACCAGTTCCTTGTTCTCAAAGGGTTTGGTGATGTAATCATCCGCGCCCAGCTCCAGCCCCAGCACCTTATCGAAGGTTTCGTCTCTGGCCGTCAGCATGATGACCGGCACCTTAGAGGTCATGCGGATCTCCTTGAGCACTTCCAGCCCGTCTTTTCCGGGCAGCATCACATCCAGCAGCACCAGCGCGGGATTGCAGCTTCGGAAGGCCTGAGCCGCCGTGTCGCCCCGGTCGCATTCAGTTACGCCGAAGCCCTCCTTTTCCAGATACAGCCGTACCAGATGGCTGATGTTGGGATCGTCGTCCACCAGTAGAATGTGTTGCTTGTCAGCCATGGGCCGCTCCTCCTTCGCCTCCGGCCTTTCCAAAACCTGCCGGATCGTATTCGCTTCTATGGTTGGAAGCAGGCAGGGACGTCGGCTTCCTCTTTCGCTTTTCTTCGATGCGTCCATCGGGGTATCCCGTCCCCCGCCCTGCGCGCACGGGGCCTCGTTATTTGAGCGCAACGACGGTCACGCCCTGCTCGCCCTCGCCGTACATGCCGTCCCGAAAGGATTTCACGTTCAGGTGGCGCTTCAAATGCTTCTGGATGCCCGTGCGCAGAACGCCCGTGCCCTTGCCGTGAATGATGCTGACCTCGTTCAGCCCCGCCATCACCGCGTCCGCCAGATAGGTGTCCACGGCTTCGGTGGCTTCCTCCAGATTCATGCCCCGAACGTCCACCTCCATGGGAACGGTTTTGGCAGCGGCGGCGCGCATCACCTTGCTGGCCTTGGGCTTCTCCTGCTCGATGACCCGCAGCTGCTTCAGCGGCACCTTCATCTTCATGATGCCCGCCTGCACCTGCACCTCGTTTTTGCCGTCGGGCAGGCTGAGCACCACGGCCTTTGTTTTCAGATGGACGATCTCCACATTCTCGCCCACCCGGACGGTCTTGGGCGGCGTGAAGCCGATGCCGTTGGCCTCACCGATGCCCTCGCTGACCGCGTCCAGATTGTCGTCCATGCGTTTGCGCAGCTTTTGCAGCTCGTGCTCGGGAATCTGCGCCTGCTTCTTCATGGCTTTCAGCTCGCCGATGATGCCGTCCGCCTCCCGGCGGGCGTTTTCCAGAATGCGCCGGGCCTCCGCCTTGGCCTTCTGCATGCTCTTGTCCTTGCTCTGCTCGATCTCCCGGCGGAGCTTTTCGGCCTCGTTGCGCAGGCGGACGGTCTCTTTGCGGGTCTCCTCCG
This sequence comes from uncultured Clostridia bacterium, assembly GCA_934643535.1. Classification (GTDB taxonomy): domain Bacteria; phylum Bacillota; class Clostridia; order Christensenellales; family Aristaeellaceae; genus Limiplasma. The sequence goes on from CAKUCE010000171.1 coordinate 1,768, forward strand.
CCATCTCCCGCTCCCGCTCGGCAATCTGCCGGTGGTACTCCGCGTTGGCGATCACGTCCTCGAAGCGGACATCCTCCTTGCTCAGCAGCTCCTTGGCGCCGTCGATCAGCCTCTCGTCCAGCCCCAGCTTGCGGGAAATCTCAAAGGCGTTGCTCTTGCCGGGAATGCCGATGGACAGCCGGTAAGTGGGCCGAAGGGATTCCACGTCGAACTCCACGCTGGCGTTTTCCACGCCGGTAGTGCTCAAAGCAAAGGCTTTCAGCTCGCTGTAGTGGGTGGTGGCCATGGTGCGAATTTTACGGCCCAGCAGTGCATTCAGAATGCTCTGAGCCAGCGCCGCGCCCTCGGTGGGGTCTGTGCCCGCGCCCAGCTCGTCGAACAGCACCAGATCGTTGTCCTCCACCTTTTGCAGGATGGACACGATGTTGGTCATGTGGGCCGAGAAGGTGGACAGGGACTGCTCGATGGACTGCTCGTCGCCGATGTCCGCGTAAACGTGATCGAACACCGCCAGCTCCGTGCCCAGCTCGGCAGGCACCTCCAGCCCGGCCTGCGCCATCAGGGTGAACAGGCCCACTGTCTTCAAAGTGACGGTTTTGCCGCCGGTGTTGGGGCCGGTGATGATGAGGGTGGTAAAATCCTGCCCCAGCCACAGATCGCTGGGCACCACCTTTTCCGGGTCGATGAGGGGATGCCGTCCCCGGACGATCTTCAGCCGTCCCTCCCGGTTGATCTTCGGCAGTACGGCCCGCATCTGACGGCCCAGCAGGCCCTTGGCAAAGGCGAAGTCCAGTTCCCGCAGAAGATCCAGATTGCCCTCCAGCGCCTCGCCGTAGGGGGCCAGCGAATCGGACAGCGCCTGCAGAATGCGGGTGATCTCCTGCTGCTCCTTGGCGTAGAGCTGCTTCAGATCGTTGCCCAGCTCCACTACGAACATGGGCTCGATAAACAGCGTGGCCCCGCTGGCACTCTGGTCATGCACCAGACCGGGCACATTGGCCCGGCATTCGGCCTTCACCGGGATGCAGTAGCGGTCGCCCCGCATGGTGATGATGGTGTCCTGCAGATTTTTGGCGAAGCTGGAGGAGCGAATCATCTGGTTCAGCTTGTCCCGCATCCGCTCGTTCGCTCCGCGAATCTGCCGCCGAATCTGATAAAGCTCCGTGGAAGCCCGGTCAGCAATCTCTTCTTCGCTCAAAATTGCGTCATTGATGTCGGTCTCCACCCGTTCCAACACGGTCAGCCGGGAAGCCAGCCCCGTCAGAATGGGGGTGTCGTCCCGGTCCCGCACCAGCGCGCTTCGGGCGGCGCGGGCGGCGCGGAGAAAGGCGGAAATGTCCAGCAGCATCCGGGGGCTTAAACACGCGCCCTTCTGGGCACGGGCAATGGACTCCCGCACGTCCGGGTAACTGACCAGCGGATTCTGCCCCAGATAGGTCAGCAGCACCACGGCCTCCTCCGTTTCGGCAAGGGCGTGGTTCACATCGCCCAGATCGTGATAAGGCGCCAGCTCCAGACAGCGCTGCTTCCCCTCCTCGGTGATGGCATGCTGGGCCAGCATTTCCCGTATTTTCGTAAATTCCAGTACGCGCAGCGCACGATCCTGTTCCATAAGGGTCTCCTTTCCTTCCAAATGCCGGAAGGTTTATTCCACGCCCCGCCGCCAGTGACCGGCGGTGGCGTTCACGGCAGGCGGAACGGGCTGACCGTCCCGCAGAGCCGCAAAGATTTCCGTGATTTGAAGCTGCTCCGCCGGGGTCTCCGTGGTGAAACGCACCAGCATTCCCGCCCCAAGGGCGCGGCGCTCGCCGTCACAGGCACGCAGGTCGGTGGGCAGGGCGTTGTAGACATTCACCTGACAGCCGCCGGGAAGCGCCGTGCGGCGCAGAGGGAAAGCATATCCCCGCTGATCCCGCAGCACCGGCTCCGTCTGCCCGCAGGCCTGATCGGGGGTGCGGCAGAACCGGCAGGCTTCCCGCCCGTCAGAAAGCTCCCGCGCTACCCGGGCCGGGCAGTGATTCAGGATCATCAGCCGCTCCCGGCCGTAGACCGGGCACAGCGCGGGCATGGGCAAAGGTAGCAGATCGCGCTGCTCCTGCTCCGTCCATTCCGGCCACAGGGTAAAACCGCTGACGGGAAGCTCCCGCAGGGCCTCCATGGCCCGGCGGTTCGTCACCGGCAGTGCGTCGCCGAAAAAGACGGGCCAGCGTTCGGCAAAATCGATCTGCCCCATGCTCTGGGCAACGACGCCGCCCAGCTTTGCCTGTTCCGCCGCCCGGCGAATGTCCTGCAATTCAGGCTCGGAACACTGCACCGGCAGCACCAGCCAGCAGCCGTCAGGGAGCTGTCGCAGGTCCTGCGTCAATTCTTCCGGGCGATAGCTGCAAGGCTGGAACCAGAGCCGATCCGCGCCGCGCTCCAGCAGCGGATTTGCCAAGGACGGGTCGGAAAAGCAGACGGTCAGCAGCTCTTGCGCGCGTGCATTTTCGTTCTTCGGCAGAGAGACGTTTTTCCCCCATTCCTTCTTTTTCGGAATTTTAGGCGTTTTTTCCTGCCCCGCCTGCCAGAAATGCTCTGTTCTTGCGGCAGTCAGGGCGGCGATTCCGTCCCGGCGCAGCGCGTTCAGGGCGCTGACCGGCAGAAACAGCCCGTCCGCCAGTTCGATTGTCAAATTTTCGGGGCTTTCCAGCACAAAGGGCGTATCTCCCAGCCGTTCCAGTTGACGGCGCACTTCTTCCGCCGCGGCGGCTCGTTTGGCTGCCGCCTGTACCGGCTGGCCTTCTACCGTCACTGTGCTGACGCCATCGGAGAGCGTCAGCGTCATGGGGCGGTTCAGCGCGAAAACACCGTGCATCTGAATGGAAATAGGCCGGGGCGCGTGGCTGCGCGCCGCTTCCAGCTGCCTGGCGTCGCTGAGGCGCGCCACTTCCGCGCCGGGAGCCGCCGTCAGGCCGGGCCGCAGCCGCAGCACGGCCTCCTGACCGGCCGCGGTCTCCGGGCCGGAATAGCGCAGGTCTGCGTCCTGCCGCTGGCGCAGCTGCAAACTGTCGCCGTCATGCAGCGGACGAATCAGCCGTATCCGCGCCAGATTTCCCCGCACGGACGCGACCGTACCCAGCGGCAGGCCCTCGTGGCTCACCCGCTCCGGTGCACACAGGGCCGCGTCCTCCGCGCCGCCCGCATGGCCCCGGGTGAAGCCGCCCCGGTTGAAAATCTGCCGAAGCATTTCCATCGGAGCCGGGTCTTCCGGGTCAAACCGCCCCGCCGCCAAATCGTCCAGCGCCCGGCGGTACACCTCCGTCACGACCGCCACATATTCCGGGCTTTTCAGCCGTCCCTCCAATTTGAGGGAGCATACGCCCGCGTCCCATAGTTCCTTCAGAATGGGATAGGCGCACAGGTCTTTCAGGGAAAGCCAGGCCGCTTCCCTGCCTTTCCACTGAAAGCGCATGCGGCAGGGCTGGGCGCACCGGCCCCGGTTGCCGCTTCTTCCTCCCGCCATGGAGGACATCAGGCACCGGCCGCTGACGGCGGTGCAAAGCGCCCCGTGGGCGAAAACCTCCGTCTCCACGCCGGTTTCCGCCACCCGGCGAATTTCCTCCAAAGCGCATTCCCGGGCCAGCACCACCCGGTCGAAGCCGAAGTTACGGGCAAAAACCGCGTCGCTGGCGTTGGATAGGGCCATCTGGGTGCTGGCGTGGAGCTTCAGCATGGGAAACTGGTCCCGCACCAGCGCCGCCACGCCCAGATCCTGCACGATCACCGCGTCGGCCCGCGCTGCGGCAACGGCCTGCAGCGTCTCCCGAACGCCGGAAAACTCCTGCTCCTTCACCAGCGTATTGACGGTCACATGGACCCGCACATGATGCAGGTGGGCGTAGTCCACCGCCCGGGCCAGCGTTTCGTCGTCAAAGTTCACGGCGGAAGCACGGGCACCGAAGGCTTTGGTTCCCAAATACACCGCGTCCGCGCCGCTGTCCACCGCGGCATGGAGCGCCTCTTCGCTTCCGGCAGGGCAAAGCAGCTCCGGAACGGGATGATTCGATTTCATGGTACTTTCTCCCCTCCGGGCCGAAGCCCTTCAGATTTCGCTGCCAGAGAAAAGGCGGCGAAAGGGTGTTTGCCCCTCCGCCGCCGGAAACAGCTTACAGCTTCGTAAAGGGATATTCCACACCGTTGGTTTCCACGCGGATAGACCGGATGCGCTGGGGTTCCAGCGGACGATCCATCCGATCGGTGCGCTGGGAGACGATCTTCTCCGCCTGGTCCATGCCCTCCAGCACCTTGCCGAAGGCGGCGTACTGGCCGTCCAGATGGGGGCTGTCGCTGGTCATAATGAAGAACTGAGAACCGGCGCTGTCCTTCATCATGCTGCGGGCCATGCTCAAAACGCCGTAGGTGTGCTTGAGGTCGTTTTTCACGCCGTTAGCGTTGAATTCGCCCTTGATGCGGTAGCCGGGGCCGCCCATGCCGGTGCCCTCGGGGCAGCCGCCCTGGATCATGAAGCCGGGGATGCAGCGGTGGAAGATCAATCCGTCATAGAAGCCGCTGTTGGCCAGAGAAATAAAGTTGCCCACGCTTTGAGGAGCGATCTCCGGATAAAGTTCGCCCTTCATCACGCCGCCGTTTTCCAGAGTAATGGTAAAGGTAGGATTTGCCATACTTTACGCCTTCTTTCCGTTGCTGCGCGTCTCTGCCCGCGCTGCGAAGAAAGGCTCTCCGTTTTTTCACAGGCAGGAAAAAAGCAGCTAAACTTATGTCCATTATACCATTTCACGCCCTGATTGCAAGCCTGCCGAAGATCTGCCGCTTCCCGGAAGGCATTATTCTGCACGGGTTTGTTCTCTTTCATGAACAAACCATGACTTTTTCGGCGCAAGGTTGACT
>CAKUCE010000172.1 GCA_934643535.1 uncultured Clostridia bacterium
GCCCCAGGTGGCGCAGGTCAGGGCCAGCCGCTTTTTGCTGTGATCCTGAAGGGCGGCGATGGTTTCCTGCAGATCCGTGTTTTTCTCAATCTGCAGGCCCAGACCTTCCGCCACTTTTTCCACATAGCCAAGGCTGGTGCCCCAGCCGGTGCCGCGGGCTTTGACGCCCCAGCAGTTGTTGCCCGTGGCCATGCTGCCAAGAAGAATGGGCAGATAGCGCTGAAATTCCTCCGGCTTATCCGGGTGATATTTTACATGATAGCTTTGGCAATGATACTGATTCACCGAACAGGAGCAGAAGTAGAAGCCTTCGCCGTTTTCGGTGAACTGATCCAGCCGGGCCAGCTCCTCCGGGGTCAGCAGATTGGCCAGCACCATGGCGGCGGCGGTAGGACCGCATCCGCCATGGCCAAAAATGCGGTATTTTTTGGAGTTGGGCACTTCGAAAGTCAGCCGGGCGTAAACGGGGTCGTTCTGGGCATACACCATAAATTGCCCTACGCCGTCCACCGTGACCATGCCGTTGCCGGTTTCCCGGCTGTCCAGTTCCCACTTGAAAATGTCGGTTACATCAGCCGCAGGCTCCCGGGCCGTCAGCTTCCCCATGACCACCATGCGCTGGCGGCTGTCGCCGGTGGTGACCATAACCACCACGCGGTCGCCGTACTCCGGCAGGTTTTCGGGCAAAGAAAAAACGGAACGGTCGGTCTGAACCTTCAGGGCCTTTTCAAAGGCGGCTTTCGTGCCGGTTTCCTGATCCAGCCGCCAGCTGTCCTCGTCGTCGTAGGACACGGAGAAGGCGGCGAAAAGGGAAAGATCGTTGTTTCCGCCAGGGGTCAGCAGCCATAAACGGCTGTGGGCCAGACAATAGTCTTTTTCCATATAATCCCGCAGAAACGAGAAAGGCCCGTCCTCCACACCGGGGCTGCCGTAGAGGATGGTCACCGGGTCGGAAAAATCCGCGCTGGCCTCGCAGTCCATAAAAACGGAGCCGTAATAGTAGGAAGAACGGTTATAGCGCAGCTTGCGGTAGGCCTTGTTGTCCGTCCCCTGCAGGACGGCCTGATTGACAAGGCCGTCTTCCGTATAAAGCCAGCCGGCAATATCGGGGTTGATCGTGTGAAGATAGTCGAAATCCGCCCCGAACTCGGCCAGGGCGGAAACGCCGGACAGCAGGGCGCAGACGAGCAGCAGACCGATCAGGGAACGGAAGCAATGCTTCCCCGCGCCGCCGCACCGCCGGATTCCGTGCATGTGCATCCCTCATTACTCTTTTGAAATTTCAGGCCGCAGGGTCGGGTTCACGCCCGGAAGATGCAGCAGGTCAGCACGCCGTCGCAGTCAAAGAACTGATAACGGATGGCGTAGGGCAGGGTATTCTCCAGCGTCAGGTTGATATTGCCGCCGCCCACGGCCGCGTCAAAGCCCTGTTTGATGTAGTAAATGCCCACATCCGCGTGTACCCGGCGATGGGTCACCAGAATCGGCACCTGAATGGTGGCGGCGTAGAAGGTGGTATTCACCTGACAGGTACCGCCGCCGTAGCCGCTGGTGGCGTTTTTGCTCATGATGGGGGCGGATTTGTAGCCCGTGGACTTGCGGTAGGGGCCGATCACCTGATTCTGGTCGTAGGTTTCGCCGGGCTGCAGCACAATGCCGCTGATCAGGCCGGAAGCCAGATGGATGTTCCAGTTGCGGCCCTGATACTGCAGACTGTACACGCCCACCGCGTAGAAAGTGGTCATAACGCTGATGAGGTCGCCGGGCTGAGCTTCTTCCCAGTCCACCACGGGCATGACGTAGGCCACGTCCTCTTCACTCACGTAGCCCCTGGTGCGGTGATAGGGAACGCCGTAGCGGCCCATCTCGTCCTTTTCATAGGCGCAGAAGGCAGCGCCGGGGTTGACGGTCTGGAAGACCTCGCCGTCGTCATAGGAAACGATGTCGGCGCTCTTGTTGGTGAAAACCATCAGGGGCATGATGTCCAGACCGGGAATCTCGCCCGCGTCCCAGACCAGCCGGTCCCATTTGAAAAGGGAATCGCAGAGCATGTAGCCGGTCTTGCCGTTGTAGCGGGCGCGGCACCAGTCGCCGTCCACCTCGCTGACGATGACCTCTTTGTACATGGGCACCCAGACCAGCACCTTCGAGCCGGCGTCGGCTTCCTCATAAACGGCGGCCTGATTCAGCGCATAGGCCTGATAGGCCTCCCGGAAGCCGCTTTCGTCGGGAAGTCCCGGCTCCACGGTGGGCAGCGGCTCGATGGGAGAACCATCCATGGAGATCATGGCCTGCAGATACTGAGTCTGCACGTAGCCTTCGCCCTCGCCGAAGACGATGCGCGCCCAGCCGCTGTCCATCAGTTCCAGAATGGAAACAAGGGAATCCTTGGGAATGCTGCCCTTGCCGCTGGAATCCTTGCGCGGCTCCCGGCGCACCTTCAGGGCTACGGAGGCGTAGGCCTGATATTGGACTTCTTCTTTTGTATCCGTTTCTTCCGCCGATACGGGAAGCGCCAGCACAAAAAGTACGGCGGTCAGGGCCAGGCAAAGCAGCTTTTTCCACATCTTCCGCTTCATCTTTTGTTCTCCTGTCTGTTGTTCTGCCGGATTTCCCCTTAAAAAGCGTACAGGAAACACAGCCCTGTTATTATACGAGCTTTCGGTTTACTCCGTCAATAGACAGATGCATTCCGTGGGGCGGAAAACCCGCCGCTCCTCCTGAAGAAGCCCATCCCGGGCCATTCGATGCATCAGAAGCGTCGCCTGCCGGGGGCTCAGCTCCAGCTCATGAGCCGCCGTATCCCGGTCAAGCTGCCGACGGTTCAGGTACAGCTCCAGCAGCCGTTCGGACTGCTCCACGTAGGGCGAGGAGGCTCTTTTGGGCGGCCGCCACGCGCTGGGAAGCGTGATGGTAAAATGTTTTTCCCCGGGCCGCACGGTCAGCCCGCTGCGGTTGGCAAACAGACCTCCTTCGGCATAAAGCCAGCGGTTTCCGCCGCCGAAGTCGGGATACAGGCGTTGAATGATCTCCATCAGATGGGGATTTCGGCATACGGCCGTTCCGCTGCTGGCGGCCAGCCGGCTGACGGGCAGTTTGGCTCCCGGCGCGGAAAGCTCCAGCCGGTCTTCCAGAAAAGCCAGCCGCCACGGCGCGGTGGAAGCGCCGTCCAGCAGAGAAAACAGCACCCGCAGCATTTCGATCAGGGAAGGAGTCGAAAATTCTTCCGCACCGGAAACAGCGGCGCGCCGCTGGGCCCGCATCCGGCAGAACTCGTTGATCTTGTCCAGAAGCCGCCTGCGCATCTCCGGCAGGGTGCTTTCCAGCCAGTCCCGGTACAGGAGCCTGCCGGCCCGCCGGTGACTGGCCAGCCAGAGCAGCTCCACCCGGTAGCGCCGCTGATCGCAAAGCATCCAGGACAGATTGGTATCCAGCGCATCCGCCAGTTGAAGGCCCAGCACCCGCAGCTGGGGCTTGCCCAGCGAAAGGCCCAGTTCCCGGAAACGGTGGGCCAGGCCGTGCAGCGTCAGGCCCTGATGGAGAGAGCGTTGAAGCTCGTAATCCTCGCCGTCCGTTTCCTGGATGGCGGACTGGATCCATTCCTCCGGGGCCAGCCGGGCCGACGTTCCATCGGGGATCCAGCAGCCTTTTTTCAGACCGTATAAACGGTCAAAATAGGGTTTTTCTTTGCCGGGCCGAATTTCCATCTGCCCGGATTTTTCGTCCCATTCCAAAGAGCCGACCGGCTCCGGAAGGATTTGCTGGCACAGCCATTCCAGCCAGCGGTAGCCGTCCCCCTCGGAACGGGGGAGGTAGCCGCCCTGACCGTTGAGCATGGCAATCGCCAGCGGGAGACTGTCCCGCCAAACGATCCGGTTTGAATCCGTCACGCGCATTGGTTCACCGCCTATGATGTTTTTGATGAATTTATTTTAGAAAAAATTTTTTCCGCTGTCAAGCAAATGTACACAGACAGTCATATTCTTAAGGGAAAATTTTCACGTTCTTAGCAGCGAAAGCCTTTGTGAGACCTGAAAAATGCAGATATTTGACGAAAAAGCTTGACGGCTAATGAATATTAGCTTATAATGGCTAACGCACATTAGCTGACAAAGGAGCATTCTGATGCGCGATACCAAAGGGAAAATTCAGTCGGAGGCCCTTCGCCTTTTTGCCGGGAACGGCTATCATGCCGTTACGGTGGAACAGATCGCCGCCGCCGTGGGAATCAAGGCGCCGTCGCTTTATAAGCACTATTCCGGCAAGCGGGCGATCTTTGACGGCATTGTTCATCAAATGGAGGAACGGGATCTTCAGCAGGCCCGCGTTCACCGGATGCCGGAAGAGAACGGTACGGCCGAAAATCCCGCCGGGGAACCGGCAACAATGGAAAAGCTGTCGGCCTTCAGCCGTGCCCAGTTTCGTTACTGGACGGAGGAAACATTTCCGTCCCGGTTTCGGAGGATGCTGACGCTGGAACAGTACCGCGACCCGGAAATGGCAAGGCTGTACAGGCAGTATCTGTCCGCCGGGCCTGTGGACTATCTGACGGATATTTTCCGGCCAGGGGCGGCCTCCCGGGAGGAAGCGCGCCTGCTGGCGCTGGAATTCTACGGCCCCATGTTTCTTTTATACAGCATATACGACAGCGGGGAGAAAAACGCGGCGGCGCTTCTGGAGGCGCATCTTGCCCGGTTTTCAAAGAAATACCCGGCTGCTCAAGGAGAAAAGGAAGGATCATCAAAGAATGACGAATGAAAATCTCTGCCGCTGCCGGATCGCGGCACAGGAAAAAGGACTGTATCGGTTGGAACACGATGGAATGGAGCAGCCCGCGCAGGTGTCGGGCAAACTGCAGTATGAGGCGGTCAGCCCGTCCGATTATCCCGCCGTGGGCGATTACGTGCTGGCGGACCTGAACGGCGGCGGACAGGCCGTGATCCATCAGGTGCTGCCCCGGAAAAGCCTGCTGCTGCGTAAGGCTGCCGGACCGGTCCGGGAGGAGCAGGCCGTGGCCGCCAACGTGGACATCCTGTTTCTATGCATGGCCCTCAACAACGATTTCAATCTCCGGCGGCTGGAACGGTATCTTGCCGCCGCATGGAACAGTGGAGCCACGCCGGTAGTCGTGCTGACCAAAGCCGATCTTTGCGGCAATCCGTCAGAAAAGGTGGCCGCCGTAGAAGAAGCGGCTCCCGGCACGGACGTGCTGCTTACCTCGGCGGCGCAGGAGGACGGTATACGTCCCCTGCTGCCATACCTGACCCCTGGCAAGACGGTGGCGTTTGTGGGCTCCTCCGGCGTGGGAAAATCGACCCTGATGAACGGTCTGTTGGGGAAGGAAATTCTGGCTACCGGCGGTTTGAGAAACGACGACCGGGGACGGCACACCACCACCCGGCGGCAGATGTTCTTCCTGCCCGGCGGCGCGGCATTGATCGACACGCCCGGGATGCGGGAACTGGGCCTATGGGATTCGGAGTCTGGGCTGGAAACGGCCTTTGCCGATATAGAAGCACTGGCCCGGCAGTGCCGTTTTCGGGACTGCCGCCACGAAAAGGAACCCGGCTGTGCTGTTCGGGCGGCGCTGGCGTCGGGCGAATTGTCGGAGGAACGTTTTCGGTCATGGCAGCGGCTTTCTGCTGAAAACCGTTATGCGGATGATCGGGCGGCTCATCTGAGCGCCAAGGAGAAAAAATTTCGTATGATCGCCAAATTCAATAAAAACAACATCAAACGCTAGCCTTTGGAAAGGAGGCATTTTCCATGCATTATCCCAAAAGCGAAAAATATCATTCTCCGGAATTGCAGAAAAAAATCATGGGCCCGAATCCCATCAAACTGGAAGAAGAACTTCTGTTGGGTCATTCCATCCCGCAGGGCGCTGCGGTTTGCGATCTGGGCAGCGGACAGGGCCTGACCAGCGTTTTTCTGGCGAAGGAATACGGCTTCCGGGTTTATGCCGTCGATTTGTGGAGCGATCCGGAAGAAAACCGGCTCTTCTTTCGCCAAATGGGCCTGACCGACCGTCAGATCACGCCTGTCAAGGCGGACGCGACTGCGCTGCCCTTTGAAAAAGCGTTCTTCGATGCGGTGGTCAGCACGGATTCCTATAACTATTTCGGGCGGGACCCATCTTATCTGGACGAGAAGCTGCTGCCCTTCGTCAAGCCCGGCGGATGGATCTATATCGCCATTCCCGGTATGGTGAAGGATTGCCATGACCAGCTGCCGCCGGAGCTGCTGCTCTCGTGGACGCCGGAACAACTGGATTATATGCACGATGTGCCTTATTGGACGGCGATGGTGCGCCAGTGCCGGGGAGCGGAGGTGGTGGAGGTCAGCCAGATGGAATCCAATGAAGAAGTCTGGAACGACTGGCTCCGTCAGGAAAATGAGTACGCCGTGGGCGACCGGAAGGCCATGGAGGCGGGCGGCGGAAAATACCTGAACTTTATTAGGTTGTGTCTACACGAGTTAAGTGGTATAATGGCACTATCACAACGAAGAGGGTGTCATCATGGAGAAATCACAG
>CAKUCE010000173.1 GCA_934643535.1 uncultured Clostridia bacterium
CGCCTTTTTCCGCCGTCAAAATGGGCGGGCCTTTTTCCCTCCGCTGCCTATCGCCGCCCTCGCCCCCGCAGTTGGCGTGGGGCATACTTACACCTTGCAGCTTGGGATGTTAGGGCATGACTTGAATATTTTTGCAACGCAAAAGGCCAGCGTGGTTTCAAATCCACGCTGGCCTTTTTACGCGAGCCATGAGGCCCGTTGCCGAATGGCGGTCTGTATCAGCCAACTGACAGGAAATCGCACCAGACCCGCGAGCCGCGAGGCCTGTTGCCGAGCGGCGGTAATTCAACGGCCAAGCCGCATGGCCCGCTAGTGCCCTGCGTGCCGTAGGCGCGCAGTCCAAAAGGGGCTCAGCCCCCGAGCCGTGGCACCCGTCGTGCCACGGCGGTAACTCCGCAGCCAACTCTCATGTCCCGCTAGCGCCCTGCGCGCCTTTGGCGCGCAGTCCGGGGTCAAGGGGCACTGCCCCTTGTTAGTTCTGGCGGTGCAGCCCGAAGAGGCTCAGCCTCTTCTTTTCATAGGGGGCGGACTGGACGGACTGGAGCTCGTAGCCGGTGGCGGTGATGGTGGAACGGAGCAGGGCTTCGTCCAGCGGCTGCTCGCTGAGAATGACGGTCTCTCCTTTGGAATGGGAGGAAGTCACCTTTTTAACAGAAAAGGCGTTGCGGATGGCGTCGTTGACGTGGGACTCGCACATGCCGCACGCCATGCCGTTGATTTTGAGCGTGGTCTGGATCATGGAAAGGTCTCCTTTCGGCGCGGGGCGGAGAAGACGTTCCGCCGGGCGGAATCAGATAAATGATGGTTAGAAGTTTCTAACCGATGGGAGTATAGGACGGGATTCGGTGGTTGTCAAGCACGGATCGGACATTTTTGGCATGTTTGGACGAAAAAAACGGAAAAAATCAGACGAAGAGACAAAATGAAAATTTTTTCGAAAAAAATGTCAAAAAGGGGGTTGACAGTCAAAGTTAGTTCTGCTAAACTAACTCGCGGTTAGAGGAGATTAACCCCTCGGACCGCCAAATGCTTGACACGCTGGCTTGACGCGTGGAAGGGAGAGCGAAAACAAATGATGCCGTTGGGAATGGCAAATGTGGGGGACGTGAACATCATCAAGCAGATCACTGGCCGCGATGATGTGCGTCAGCATCTGGCCGAGCTGGGGTTCGTACCCGGGGCGGAAGTATCCGTCGTGAGCGAACTGGGCGGCAATCTGATCCTTTCCGTCAAGGAAAGCCGGATCGCGTTGGATAAGACCATGGCCATGCGGATCATGGTGTAACAAGAGGAAGGAGAGGGAACATGAAAACACTGAGAGATGTGAAGATCGGTGAAACCGCAGTGATCGAAAAGCTGCACGGCGAGGGCGCACTGAAGCGCCGCATCATGGACATGGGCCTGACCAAGGGCACTCAGGTCTATGTGCGCAAGGTCGCTCCTCTGGGCGATCCCATGGAGCTGACGGTTCGCGGCTATGAGCTGAGCGTCCGCAAGGCGGATGCCGAACTCATCGAAGTGAAATAACCCATTCACATAAGTAAGCGGTTTCAAGAAGAAGGAGGAACTTTTTCATGGCCATTAAAATCGCGCTGGCGGGCAACCCGAACTGTGGTAAGACGACCCTGTTCAATGCCCTGACCGGTTCCAATCAGTTCGTGGGCAACTGGCCCGGCGTTACGGTGGAAAAGAAGGAAGGACGCCTCAAGAAGCATGAGGACGTCGTTATCATGGACCTGCCCGGCATTTATTCTCTCTCTCCTTACACGCTGGAGGAGGTCGTATCCCGTAACTACCTGATCACCGAGCGCCCCGACGCCATCCTGAACCTGATCGACGGCACCAACCTGGAGCGCAACCTGTATCTGACCACGCAGCTGACCGAGCTGGGCATCCCGGTGGTCGTCGCCGTCAACATGATGGACGTGGTCCGCAAGAACGGCGATCAGATCAACATTGCGGAGCTGTCCCGTCAGCTGGGCTGCAAGGTGATGGAGATCTCCGCTCTGAAGGGCGAGGGCATCATGGAAGCCGCCGAGGCTGCCATCAACGCCGCCAAGAACGCCAAGACCGTTCCGATGCACACCTTCTCCGGCCCCGTGGAACACGCGATCGCTCATATTGAGGAAGCGGCCCTCCACAATCTGCCTCAGGAGCAGCAGCGCTGGTATGCCATCAAGATTTTCGAGCGCGATAGCAAGGTGCTGGAGCAGCTCAATATCGCCAAGGATACGCTGGCGCATATTGAAACCGACATCAAGGCCGCTGAGACCGAACTGGACGACGACGCCGAGAGCATCATCACCAACGAGCGTTATGTCTACATCGCGGAGGTTATCAAGGCCTGCTACAAGAAAAAGAATGCGGGCAAGCTGTCCGTTTCCGACAAGATCGACCGCGTGGTGACCAACCGTTGTCTGGGTCTGCCGATTTTCGCGGTGGTCATGTTCCTGGTGTACTACATCGCCATGGTGACCGTGGGCTCTGCGGCGACCGACTGGGCCAATGACGGCGTGTTTGGCGACGGCTGGCACCTGTTCGGCATCGGCAGCGGCGAGTATGAAGAAGCCGCCGATAACTACACCGCCGCCAGCGAAGCGCTGCAGGCCTTTGGTGTGGAGATCGACACCGAAGCCGAGGACTTTGATTCTGCCGCCACGCTGGAGCAGATGAAGGCCGTTGTTCCTGAAGAAGAGACCGCTACCGTGACGGTAGAGGACGAAGAAACTCTGGAAGAAACGGAAATGACCGCTTACTTCTCCGCCATTCCCGAGGATGCGGATGAAGACACCACCGTGGCCATGACCTATCAGGACGCTGTGGCGTATATGGAAGAAAACGGCTTTGACGAGCCCGATCCCGCCGATTACGGCGTGTGGGTGCCCGGCATTCCCGTGCTGATCGAGAACGGTCTGGATAGCATCGGCTGCGCGGATTGGCTCAAGGGCCTGATTCTGGATGGTATCGTGGCTGGCGTTGGCGCCGTGCTGGGCTTCGTGCCTCAGATGCTGGTGCTGTTCCTGCTGCTGGCCTTCCTGGAGGCCTGCGGTTACATGGCCCGTATCGCCTTTGTTCTGGACCGTGTGTTCCGGAAGTTCGGCCTGTCCGGCAAGTCCTTCATCCCGATCCTGATCGGTACCGGCTGCGGCATCCCCGGCATCATGGCTTCCCGTACCATCGAAAACGAGCGGGACCGCCGGATGACGATCATGACCACCACCTTCATCCCCTGCGGCGCGAAGGTTCCCTTCATCGCCATGATCGCAGGCGCTCTGTTCGGCGGCTCCCCTTGGGTCTCCACCTCCGCTTACTTCGTCGGTATGGCCGCGATCATCCTCTCTGGTATCATGCTGAAGAAGTCTAAGCTGTTCGCCGGTGATCCCGCTCCCTTCGTCATGGAGCTGCCCGCTTATCACTGGCCCACGCCGGGCAATGTGCTGCGCAGCATGTGGGAGCGCGGCTGGAGCTTCATTAAGAAGGCCGGCACCATCATCCTGCTCTCCACGATCTTCGTGTGGTTCACCACCTACTTCGGCGTGGTGGACGGCGCCTTCCAGATGCTGAGCGAGGATCAGATCGACCACTCCATTCTGGCCGCTATCGGCAACCTGATCGCCTGGATCTTCACGCCTCTGGGCTGGGGCAACTGGCAGGCGGCTGTGGCTTCCATCACCGGTCTGGTGGCCAAGGAAAACATCGTGGGCACGCTGGGCATCCTGTACGGCGGCGGCGATACTTCCGTGTACGCCAATCTGGCGCAGGCCTTCACCGGTCTGGCCGGCTACTCCTTCCTGGTGTTCAACCTGCTGTGCGCTCCTTGCTTCGCTGCTATCGGCGCCATCAAGCGGGAAATGAACAACGCCAAGTGGACCTGGGCGGCCATCGGCTATCAGTGCGGCTTCGCTTATGTGATCTCCCTGATGGTTTACAACATCGGCCTGCTCTTCCAGGGTGTGTTCAGCTTCTGGACCGTGATCGCTATCGCGCTGCTGGCTGGCTTGATCTACCTGCTGGTCCGCAAGAATCCCTATGACGACGAGCATTTGACTCAGAAAGTGAGCATGTAACATGGCAACGGCAATTGTCGCTCTGGTTCTTCTCCTGATTGTGGGCGCGATCGTGTACGGCATGGTGAAGGATAAAAAGAAGGGAAAGCATTCCTGCGGCGGCGATTGCGGTAACTGCCACGGCGGATGCCACTGACAAAACCTCCGGGGATGCGGGAAGATTCCCGCATCCCCGTTTTATATCTGCGCTTTGCGGAAGAGAGGAGGAGCTCCATGTCCGTCTCGCTGATCCGCTGCCTGCTGGCAGTACTGGCCCTGTCGGAAACCTGCGACGCCGTCGCTTCGAAGGACGTGGCCCATCTGCTGGGGGTGAAGCGGCCCACCATCCACCGCTCGCTGCAGCTGCTGGTGGAAAAAGGACTGATCGAAAAAGAACTGTACGGCGACGTGTTTCTGACGGAAGAAGGCCGGGCTAAGGCCCGTGCGATGGAGACCCGGCGGGACGATCTGTCGCTGCTGTTTGCCCGGCAATTCGGCCTTTCTCCCGAGGAAAGCGTCAAGGCAGCCTTTGCCCTGATAAGCGAATTGAGCGACGAAAGCCTGGAAAAGCTCCGGGGATAAAAACCATGGCCCCGCCGTTTTGGAAACAAAACGGCGGGGCTTTCGCTTTACAAAAAAGGAACCCGTTTGCGCAAGCGGGTTCCTTTCCGTATAGAGATCAGGCTTTTTCGGGAGCGGGGGACGGCGTTTCTCCAAACTGAATGCTCAGGAGTCTCATCCGGCGGTAATACCCCCAGATGAGGAAGATGGCCGCGCCGATCCACGCGGAAATTTCAGCAAAATACGCGCCCCATTCGCCGATGAGCAGGGGCAGCAGCAGGGCGTTGCCGATACGCATCACCAGCTCGACCACACCGGAAATCATGGGGGTCACGGTATCGCCCAGCCCCTGCAGGGTGGAGCGGTAGACGAACAGCAGGTACAGCATGAACAGTCCCGCACTGGCCACATACAGGTAGCGGCAGCCTACGGTTAGCACCTGCTCCACCAGCGCAGGGTCGTCGTTGATGAACAGAGACAGAACGGAGCGCCCGAACAGGACGACCAGCAGTGCGATCGCCAGTGCCATGCCTACGCCGATCTGGGCGGAACGGCGCAATCCCAGCCGCACTCGATCCAGCCTTTTCGCCCCCAGATTCTGCCCGGCAAAGGTGCTGACCGCGCTGCCCAGCGAGTTGCCCGCCAGCTCGATCAGGCCCGTCAGCCGGGTAGCTGCGTTGTAGCCCGCCATGAAGACGAAGCCGAAGCCGTTCACCACGCGCTGCAGCACCAGCGCACCAACGGAAATGATCAGGTTTTGGAAGGCAATCGGCACGCCCAGGGCCATCAATTTGCGCATCATTCGGGAATCTGGCTTCAGGTCTGCACGTGTTATCCGAATGACCGGCATTTTCCACAGTGCCAGCAGGCAGATCAGGCTGCTGAGACATTGAGACATCACCGTGGCGATGGAGACGCCATTCACACCCCAACGGAATACCGCCACGAACAGAATGTCCAGCCCGATATTGCACAGGGCGGCGGTGGTCATGGCGATCAGCGGGGTGCGGCTGTCGCCCAGCGAACGCAGAAAGCCGGACAGCAGGTTGAACGACATCACAAATATCACGCCGCCGAAGATGACCCGCAGGTATTGACTGGTGAGGCCGATGATATTTTCCGGCGAGTGCAGCGCTGTCAGCATGGGCCAGAGCAGCAGCTCGGACAGCAGCGTCAGGCCCACGGTGATCGCCGCGGAAAGAAGAATGCTCTGCCCGGCGGCACGCCGCAGTCCGGCATAATCCCCAGCCCCGAAGGATTGGGCGATCTGGATGGAAAAGCCCTGCGCCATGCCCATGGCCAGCCCCAGCACCGACCAGTCCAGCCAGCCCGCCGCCGATACCGCCGCCAGCGCCGTTACGCCCTCGACCCGCCCGATGACCAGTGTGTCCACCAGACTGTAAAACTGCTGAAACAGATTGCCAGCGATGATGGGCAGGCAAAAGGATAAAATCAGCTTCGTCGGGTTGCCCCGCGTCATGTCCCGGGTTCGTGCCGCCATGGTACAGCCTCCCCAAAAAGTGAAATGAAACGTGACTAAATTCGCTTTACGCCGCCTGATTCCTGCCGGATGGATGAAAAGAATTTTGCATTTTAGAGGTTCTTTTGGGGAAGGAGCAGCAGCTTTTGATTGCTTTTGTGCAAAGGGTAGGGTAGGCACAGGAACTCCTGAAGGAAACTTGGGACGAGAGGAAAGACCCAAGTGCGTCTGAAGGTGCAGTTCTTCTGTCTGTGCCAGCTTCGGTGCCCGAAGGTTTCCAAAGGGCGAGCGGAAAGCCCTTTGGTGCGTCCGCAGGCGCATACCCCTTGCCCCGGGTGGGGATGGACGCGCCGACTTCGGCGCGGGAGCAGGGCTTGCAGCCCTATGGGGCGCTCACACTTTTCTTTCGGTGGCGAAAGAAAAGTGTGCAAAAG
>CAKUCE010000174.1 GCA_934643535.1 uncultured Clostridia bacterium
ACCAGTCCGTTGTTAAAACAGACTGATTTTCAAATATTCTTGTATTCAATCCCCCCGGCATGACATCCATACCGGGGGGTAAAAAAGTGCTCCAAGTTATTCTACAAGTACCCAGACCATTTCCACGGTAGCAGAAACGATGGTGCTGTCCATCAGTTCATCGGTTTCGGAACGAATAGTGTGACCGAAAACCGGTTCTTCTTCCTTCAGACTGCGCAGAGCGCCCAGCTTCATGCCATTGGTTTTGGCGACGAATTCCGCTTTCTGCAGGGCGTAATCCATGGCCAGATCCAGCGCCTCCTGATAAGCTTCCTGCTTGCCGCTGCTTTCCAGCGTAAAGGTGTAGCCCGAAATCACGTTGGCGGAAAGGATCGCGTCCAGCGTTCCTTCCAGCATGCCCTTTTCCGGCAGCGTCAGCTTCCATTCACTGCCCACGCACTGCTGATCCTGCTCTACGCCGCGCTCGATCTTGCCATACTTAAAATCGTACTTCATGTTCAGAATGGAGTCGGACATCTGCAGCTGATCCCGGCTGATGCCTACCGCTTCCAGCGCCTGACAAAGCTGCTCCACCTTCTCATCCTGCTGTTTGCGCGCCTCCTGAACCGTTTTGGCGCCGGCGGAGATTTCAAAGGTGATGACCGCCGTATCCAGCGTCACATACGTCTTTCCGTAGCCGTAAACCGTTACGGTGCTTTCTTCTTCCCCCAGCGCCGCCAGGGGCAGCACTGCCAGCAGAAGCGCCAGAATCAACATTGCCATGCGTTTCATTTTTGCTCGTTCGTCTCCTTTGCCTTCGTCTTCTTTTTCTTTGCGCGGCAGATCAGCAGAATCACCACCGCTGCCGCCGCGATCAGTCCCATCGCAGGCAGGGCCATCACGATAAAGACCAGCATGTTGCGCAGAAACTGGCCGAAGTCCTCCACGGAGGTCTGGAAAGCGCGGCTGATGCGCTCGCCAAGGCTCATCTCCGAGGTTACTTCCACCGGAGAATCCTCCCGCAGATAAACATCCACCTCGCTCATGTCCACCTGCCGGTCGATGGTGCGCTGACGGGTCTCATAGCTGTCGATGGAATACTGCGTATCCGCAATGGCACTTTCGATGGAGATCAGGTCTTCCACCGTTTCGGCCTTTTCCAGCAGCTCGTTGAGCCGGTCCATTTTGGCCCGCAGGGTCGCCAGACGCGCCTCGTTGTCCGCATACTGCACAGTCATGTCCGTAGAGCTTTCCGACCGATCCACTACCCGGCCTACGCTGTCCAGTCCGTTCAGGAACTCATCCAGCCTGTCGGACGGGATCCGCAGGGTCATGCTGCTGCTGCGGGCGGAACCGTTTTCCTGATCGCCGCTCTGGTAGGTGGACTCAATGTAGCCGCCCATGCTCTTCACCAGCCCGGTCAGCGCTTCCAGATCGGCATCATACTGCGCCGTGCGGATGGTCAGACTGGCGGTGCGGATCAGCTTGCGGCTGTCCTCCGCCACCGGCTCCAGTGCCGTCGTTCCCGTAGAACTGCCGGAGGCCGTGGAAACGGATTTTCGCGCATAGCCGACTTCGTCGCTGGAGCTGACCAGATCGTAAGCCGCCGCTTCGTTTTCATAGCTTCCACCGTCATAATCGCTGGCGGAAGTGTAAAGACGGGACTGCGAAGCGAAAGGACGGCTGGCTGCGCCGTACTCCGGCTGCTGAGCGCCCACCCAGCACGCGCCGGCGACCAGCACCAGCGCCGCGGCGGCGGGCAAAACCGCTTTCCACCATTTCCGTTTTGTTTTCTTCTGTTCCTTTTCCAAATGACCGCTAAACTGACTCATGGTTGGACTCTCCTCTCGCTGGATGGCGCTGCGCCATTTTTCCTCGAAGGAAGGCGGAACAGGCGCGCTGAACAGCTCCATCAGTTCGTCGTCCAGCCGGTCGTTTTCATGCTTCGACTCCATGTTCCCCTCCTCCTTTCATGGGAATAGACGAGAGAGTTTCCCAAAAGTTCCTCAAAATTTTGCATCTTCCTGCCCCAGCACCTTTCGAAGGTTTTCCTTTGCACGGCTCAAACGGCTTTTCACCGTGCCCTCGGGCAGCTTCAGCAGCCGGGACAGCGCTTCGTAGGACTGATTTTCTCCATAATAAAGGGACAGAATCACCTGCTGATCCGTGGGCAGCTGCTCCACCGCCTGCCAGAGCTGCTCCTGCCGGGAGCGCTTCTGATAGACGTCCTCCGGTGTGGGAGACGGGTCCGCCGTCTCCGGCAGCTCGTCATAGGGCAGGGCTTCCCGCTTCCAGCGGGCGGAACGGAGAATGTCCAGACAGGTATTGTGGGCGATGCGGTACAGCCACGTGGCCGTTCCCTCGCCCCGGTAGCCGTCATAGGCACGGAATGCCCGCAGCATACTCTCCTGCGCCGCGTCCTCGGCTTCCTCGGGCCGGGACAGCATATGAAGGCAGTGGCGATAGACCATGCCCGCATAAGGCCCGCATTCCTCGGAAAACCGCCGCGCTTTTTCGTCCATTCGCTCGCTCCCTCCCTTCCCGCAGTCTGTTTTTAGTATAGCACGATTCTTTCTGCCATGACAAGGCCCGTTTCCATTGACAATCCCATTTTACAATGTTAAGATAGCCTCAGTTCGGGCAAAAAGTCCGGACGGAAAAGGAGAGACGACCATGCCTGTCAATAAGAAAATGTCCATCGGCGAAGTGCTTCGCATGGACGGCGACACCGCCGCGATTTTCATGAGCTTCGGGATGCACTGCCTGGGCTGCCCCTGCGCTACTGCCGAACCCATCGAGGACGCTTGCGCGGTCCACGGTGCCAACGCGGATGAACTTGTGGAAAAACTCAACGAGTTTTTGAACTCCAAGAAGTAATTCTGTGGAAAACTGAGTGGAAAAGTGATGGAATCCCTTGTGATTCAATCACTTTTCTGTTGTTTGCGCAACACGTGGGAAACCTTTCTCAAATTGTGGAAAACCCATGGGAAACCCGTGGAAAGGATGTGAATCATCGTGGAAATCCGTTCGCAGCAGGAAGCGCTGTTCATTGCCTGTGAAATGGAAAAGAGCGCCATTCAGCTCTATACCCGCGCCCTGATGCTGCTGGAACAGCAGGGCCGCGCGGACGATCCCCTCGCGGCTCAGATCCGTCAGACCTGTGAAGACGAGCGGGAACATCTGCGGCAGTTCCGCTCCCATGCCCAGCCGTTGGACGGCACGCTGGAAGAGCAGCTCATGCTTTCCGCCGCAGCCGAAGGCGTGTTGTTTGAGGGCGGGCTGATGGACGCAGTGCGCCGCGGTCTGCTGAACGACGTATCCTCCATGATGAGCTACGCCATGGCGGCGGAAGAATGCTCGGCCCGGAAATACCGGGAGTTCGCCGCCCTGACGCAGGACGCCGCTACCCGCGCCATGCTGGAAACCATCGCCGCGGAAGAGGACAAACACCTTTCCAGTCTGCAAAAGCAGGCTCAACCGGCAAGCCACTAAAATACCAAGGAGGCGTATTCTCATGAACCAGAACCTGAAAAACACGCAAAAGCTGGCCTTTGGCGGTATGCTGGCCGCGCTGGTCTTTGCGGCCACCTATCTTTTCAAAATTCCGATCTCCATCACGCAGGGCTACATTCATCTGGGCGACGCGTTCATTCTGCTGGGCGCGGTGCTGCTGGACTGGACGGCGGTGCCCGCTGCGGCCATCGGCAGCCTGCTGGCCGACCTGATCGCCGGATATCCTCTGTACTGCCTGCCCACGTTCCTCATTAAGGCGGGCGTTGCGGCCATCGCTGTTCTTGGCTGCCGCAAGACCCAGTCCGACTGGGTGCGCATCCTGTGGTTCGTGCTGGCAGAGCTGTGGATGGTGCTGGGCTATTTTCTGGTGGAATGGCTCCCGCTGGGCTACGGTCTGGCCGCGGCGCTGGGCGCTGTAGGCCCCAATCTGGTGCAGGGCCTCAGCGGCGTGGTGATCGCCGCCGTGCTGCAGCCGGTGGTTCGCCGCATCCGTCAGCAGAAATGATCCCCCTTCCGGCTGAGGATTTTTCCTCAGCCGGTTTCTTTTTGCCTTTCCGGCGCAAGTATGGTATACTGGCCCTTGTCAGTCTGGGAAAGAAAAACACATGCCGGTTGGTAGTCCGGCGCGGCGCAGCCGTCAGTAACCCTCCCTCCTGTGGGTCGTCCCCTTTCCCGAAACCGGGCTGACATACAGGAGGTTTGTCATGTGAGCATGACAGTCACGGTTTTCTTTGAGGATCCCTTTTATGTCGGATTGCTGGAGCGCTGTGAGGACGACCGTCTGACGGCCGCGAAAATCATCTTCGGCGCAGAGCCCAGCGACGCGGAGGTTTGGCGCTATCTGCTCCATCACCTGGACGGGCTGCGCTTTTCCCCGCCGGTCGAGGGCGTCAGATCCGTCGTTCCCGCCGCCAATCCCAAACGCCGCCAGCGGCAGGCCGCCCGGGCTCAGACCCATTTCATGGGGACGAAAGCCCAGCAGGCCCTTCAGCTGGCCCGCGAGGAAAACAAACAGGAACGCCGCCGGCAAAGCCGGGAACGCCGCGACGCGGAGGAAGCGCGCAAGCTGAAGCTCCGCATCGCCAAAAAGAAAGCCAGACACCGGGGGCACTGACCTGCCCCCTTCCCATCAATCAAGGAGGTCTCGCCATGTCCGACCATTCCGCCTACATCAGCCCCTTTTCCACCCGCTACGCCAGCAAAGACATGCAGTTTATTTTCTCCGAGGACAACAAGTTCCGCACGTGGCGGAAACTCTGGATCGCACTGGCCAAAGCGGAAAAGGCGCAGGGCCTTGCCATTACCGACGAGCAGATCGCCGAGCTGGAAGCCCATCAGGACGACATCAACTACGAGGACGCCCAGCGCCGGGAGCGGGAATGCCGCCACGACGTGATGAGCCACGTTTACGCCTACGGTCTGCAGTGCCCCAAAGCCAAGGGCATTCTGCACCTGGGCGCAACCAGCTGCTACGTGGGCGACAACACCGACGTGATCGTTATGAAACAGGGGCTTCAGCTGATCCGCCGAAAAGTACTGAACGTGCTGGACAAGCTGGCCAAATTTGCCGACGAATACAAGTCCATGCCCTGTCTGGCCTACACCCACATTCAGCCCGCCCAGCTGACCACCGTCGGCAAGCGCGCCACGCTGTGGATGAACGAGCTGTACATGGACTATCTGGAGCTGGAGCATCGTCTCGATTCGCTGGCGCTGCTGGGCAGCAAGGGCACCACGGGCACGCAAGCCAGCTTTATGGAGCTTTTCGGCGGCGACGAGGAAAAGATCCGTCAGTTGGAGCGCGACATCGCCCGGCAGATGGGCTTCGACCGGGTCGTGCCCGTCAGCGGCCAGACCTACAGCCGGAAGATGGACTATTTTGTGGTTTCCACCCTTTCCGGCATCGCGCAGACGGCCAGCAAATTCAGCTATGATCTCCGGCTGCTGCAGAGCTTCAAGGAGATGGAGGAACCCTTCGAAAAGCAGCAGATCGGTTCCTCGGCCATGCCCTACAAGCGCAATCCCATGCGTTCCGAGCGTGTTTCGGCCCTGAGCCGCTACGTCATGGTGGATACGCTGAACGCCGCCATCACCAGCGCCACCCAGTTTTTTGAGCGCACTTTGGACGACAGCGCCAACCGCCGCATTGCGGTCAGCGAGTCCTTCCTTGGGGTGGACGCCATTCTCAACGTGATGCTGAACGTCTGCGACGGGCTGGTTGTTTACCCGAAGGTCATTCATGCCCGGGTGATGAACGAGTTGCCCTTCATGGCCACGGAAAACATTCTCATGGACGCGGTCAAGCGGGGCGGCGACCGCCAGCAGCTTCACGAGCGTCTGCGCGTTCATTCCCAGGCCGCAGGCAACGTTGTCAAGGAAGAGGGGCTGCCCAACGACCTGCTCTCCCGCATTGCCGCCGACCCCCTCTTCCAGACCACGGAAGCGGAGCTTCAGTCCCTTCTGGACCCCGCTCTCTACACCGGCCGCAGCGCCCAGCAGGTAGACGAGTTCCTTTCCACTCTTATCCGTCCCCTTCTCACCGAAAACGCCGTCCTTCTCGGCGAGCACGAAACCCTCCTTGTGTAGCAGGGGGTGACCCCCCAAGGGGCAGTGCCCCTTGACCCCGGACTGCGCGCCATGCGCGCAGGATGCCAGTGGGACATGCGGCTTGGCCGTTGAATTACCGCCGTGGCACGACGGGTGCCACGGCTCGCGGGTCTGGTGTGATTTCCAGTCTGTTGGCGAGTATAGACCGCCATTCGGCGACGGGCCTCATGGCTCGCGTAAAAATGCCAGCGTGGATTTGAAACTACGCTGGCATTTTGCGCTGCAAATATATTCAAGTCATGCCCTAACATCCCAAGCCGCAAGGTGTAAGTATGCCCCACGCC
>CAKUCE010000175.1 GCA_934643535.1 uncultured Clostridia bacterium
TTGTAGAACAGCAGGATACCGTCCTCCGTCCACAGAGGCGCGCTGGCGCACTCGCAGAGATCCTCGTCAAAATATCCGGGACGGGACACGAAGGCGGGCCGTTCCGCCACGTGCCACTGCCGGAAATTCTCCGTCCACGCCATGAAAAGCTCGGGACTATTGCCGAAATACGCCCAGTATTTGCCGTCGATTTTCCGGTTGACGATAGCAATGGCCCGCCCGGGAAGGATCTCTCCCAGCATTTCCCAGTGCTTCAGATCTCTGGAAACGGCGCACAGGCCGGGCGTCTGCCCCAGATGATAGTCCCCCCGGACGCCCGTATAGGTCAGCACATACTGATCCTCCACCTGCACCAGCCGCGGGTCCTCAAAGCCGCCGCGGTACACGGAGCCGGCTTCCGGGAAAAACGAAGGCTTCTCATCCATGACAAAGTTCACGCCGTCGTCGCTCCATGCCCAGCCCAGCGTGGAAACGCTCCAGGTGTCCCCGTCGTGAGGATCGGTCATATTGATGCAGCGGCAAAGAAGCCCCACCCGATCCTGATACACGATCGCGCCCGGGTTGAAAACAGCGTCGGCGCAATAGCCGTTTCCCTGCGGCCGGAGAATGGGATTTCCCTTGTATTTATGAAAACGGTTCACCCATTCGAGGGAATCGGGAAGCCGGCTGGCGATCCTGGTTTCAGCATGATTTTTCATCGCGTTTCTCTCCTTCTTCGGCCTGTCGTTTCAAGGGCTGACAGCCGTCCTGCCTTTCGGACGTATTTCCGCCTTTTGATACCAATCACTATACCGCTTTTTCTTTTTCCGCGTAAGTAACGTTTTATGGCGTTTCCGTGACAAATTAGGGCAGTTTTTCTCCGAAAAAGGCAAAAGAAAAAGCCCGCGCGATCCGGCAGGCTTTCTGGGGTGTTTATGCCTTTGTCGTTTTCTCCAACGCCAACGTCGCCTGGGGCTTTTCGTCCGTCAGCCGCAGCGGCAGATGGATCGTTACCGTCGTTCCCTTTGCGCGGACGGATTCCAGCGTGATGCCGTAATGGCTGCCGTATTGGAGCCGGATCCGCTGCTGCAGGTTCAGGATACCGATATGGGAATTCTGGCCGTCGAACGAATCGTCCTCCAGCCCTCTGCGAATGGTTTCCAGCCGCCGGGCGTCCATTCCCATGCCCGTATCGCGCACAATGATCGTCAGCAGTTCCTCCTGCCGGAATATCCGGACCCGCACCTGACAGGGCTGACCGTTTTCACACATCCCGTGCTGAATGGCGTTTTCAACGATGGGCTGAATGGTAAACTTGGGGATCAGCGCGTTCAGGCAGTCGGAATGCACATCCAGCTCGTAGGCAAAGCGGTTCTCGAAGCGCATATGCTGGATTTTCAGATAATCCCGCACCAGGTCAAGCTCCTGAAACAGCGGAATGATCTCCCGGTCCCACGTAATGCTCTGACGGATCAGGCGGGAATAGCTGACGATCATATCCGAGGTTTCCAGCGCGCCCGCCTTGAGCGCACTGGTGTGGATGGCCTGAAGGCAGTTAAAAAGGAAATGCGGATTGATCTGACTCTGAAGCGCATGTACCTGCGCGCTCTTCGCGTCCAGCTTGGCCTGATACACATCCTGAAGCAGCCGCTGTACGTTCAGGATCATATCGCTGATGTAGCGGGACAGCACGGCGAATTCGTCCTGCCCTTCCAGAATGGCGATATTCTCCGCCTTTCCCTCCGCCACCCGGCGGACGGAGGACACCAGACTGGATACCCGCTGGGCAAACTGGCGGGAAAACAGCAGGATCAGCACCGTATCCAGAAGCAGCAGCGCCAGCCACAGGGGCAGGCTGCGCAGAAGACTTCCCATAAAGGGCTGGGTGACCGACGGGGAAATGCTGCTTTCGATCAGATAGCAGTCCGAAAGGACGCTGCTGCGGCAGATCCGTCCCATGACATAGACCCGCCCCGCTTTTTCCAGCACCCGGTTTTCCTGATCGCACAAAGCCAGCTCCGATTCCAGGAACCCCAGCCCGATCTCCTCCAGCCGGCTGCCGGTGGCGGTTCCGTCCTTGGCCGCCAGAATGTTTCCCGACGAGTCCGCGATCGCGTAATCCTTGCTTTGATCGTAGGAGGAGATCAGCTCGTTAAACTGGCTGGTCAAAAGATCGACCCGGAGAAGGTTCTCAAACCCGCTGCGGGGCGTCAGCTGAAGCATCAGCGGAATGGTCTTCCGGCCTTCCTTGACCAGAGGGCGCGAAAGAACGCAGCCGTTTTGATCCTGCGACGCGGCCTGATACCAGTCAGTCTCTTTCATTTCATCCGAAAGAAACTCAACGATGCCGTCCAGCGGAATGATGCCCTGATTGCTGGTGTAGATCGTGATCGAATTGCCGCTCATTTTTTCATACAGGAGCCGGGTCACGTAGGTCTGTTTGACCATAAAAGCGTCGTAATAGCGTTTTTCTACCGTGACGTTGGCCGGATAGCGCTTATTGAGATAATTGCTCAGATAGGAGTCGGCCTTCAGCGTCTGGGCCAGGCTGATATAACGGTTGAAATAATGATCCACGCTCAGAAGGGACTGGGTGTAGGCGCTCTGAATCCGTTCCATTTCCCGCTGCCGGCCGGAAGCCACCATTTCGCCGCAGCTGACCGCCATAACGGCAAAAAGCGGCAGGATAATCAGCAGAAAATAAGAATACAACAGTTTTTTCCGAAAGGGCAGGAGCGAAAATTTGGTGTTCACGAGCTATTTTTCCTTTCGTTTATCGGGCTGCCGTCCGCAGGCACGGTCTGTTTGATCCACTATACGTCCCATTCCCTCTTCTTGTCAAGCCGTGAACCGCCGCCGGCCGGACTTCAAAAAATCGGGGACGGCGCACGTTATCCGTCCGCCGTCCCCGATCAACGGTCACTCCTTGCAGGGGGTACACCTGAAAATCAGACCGTCGCAGGCCGGAATTTCGCTCTCTTCGCCGTACAGGCACTCCATTTGCCAGCCAGGCCGGAGAATGCCGTCGAAGGCGGCAGGGCGGTCGCCGTAGTTCACAACGGCCGCCAGATAGCTTCCGTCCTCCTGACGGCTCTGCGTAACGCCCAGATAGGGATTGCCGCATTGGATCAGGCTCTTTTCCACGGTCTGCGCCGCAAAGCAGCGGTACACCTGATAATAGGGCTGCGTCCGGTCGGGCTGGAAGCCGTAGCACTGCTCGGAGGCCAGTTTTTCCAGCGGGAAACCCAGATAATAGATGTGCCCCTTTCCGCAGGCGTTCCGGGCGAAGATCACGTTTCCCTCTTCGTTGACTGCCAGCACCTCCGCGCCGACGCTGGAAGCCAGAATTTCGATGGAAACGGTGTATTCCAACGTGCCAAAGGGGAACTGGGCCCGATGCGTCCGTTCCTTTTTGATCATGCCGTTGGACTGAAGGCCAAAGACCTCTTCAAACTCCGTCATGCTGCCGCCGTTGAAGGAAACATACAGATCAGCGCCTTCCCGCACCTGCGCCAGCACGTCGTTCCATGGGTTGCTGATGAGCGGGGCCCAGCCGGTGATGCTGGGGATCAGGTACAGGGGGGCGGGTTCGGGACTGCTTTCCGAATTGCGGATGCGAACGTTGAAACCCGCCTGTTTTGCCAGGATGATAGCGGCAGTCGCGTTATTCTGCTTTTGCTCGTCATGAGGCAGCAGCACCACGGCCTGCGTCTCCTTCTGGCCAAAATCCGGCAGACGCTCCATCAGGGCGCTCATTTCCTTCATGGCCAGCGCCACGGGCTTGGGCCTGCGCTCCGAATCCACCAGCCCCAGCTGGCGTTCCATCAAGCTCCAGCTATAGGGCGATTGCTTCAGCTTCAGGTGTTCCATGCCGCACCACCAGAGATAGCCCGTCAAGCCGTTGGCCCAGGCGGAAAGCACATTCACCCGCAAAAAAGCCGCCTGCATCTGCCGGTTGCCCTGCGTGGAGGAAAACGTTCCCTGCTCCTCAATCATGCAGGGCTTTCCGGAAATCCCGGCGTAGAATTCGCTCTGCGCGGTGGGAAGCAGCGTGGTGCGCAGACTGGTGTAGGGTTCCAGGTCGCCGCGAATGGTGGGCGACGGATAAGGATGCGTGGTCACAAAATCGCAAAGCGCGCCCTGATCGGCCAGCATCCAGCTGTCGTTTTCCAAGGCGCTGAGCGCATGCATGCCGGAGCCGATGGGCCGTGTCGGATCTTCCGCCCGAATGGCGTTGCGTACCAGCGCCGTCCAGGTATAGGCCTGATAACGATCTGCCCTGCCCATGCAGTTGCACTCGTTGCCCAGATCCCACAGAACGATATTGGGCACGTTTTTCAGCGCACGTACCAGTCCGCGGACATAGCGTTCCGTCCACATCAGCACCTCCGGATCGGTGATAGCGTTCCGGCCCTCCAGCGCTGGCGGCACGAACATCCGTCCGCTCATCCAGCCGGTAACCAGCGATACCAGCAGCTTCATGCCGTGTTTTTCGGCAGAAGCGGCCATCTCCCGAAAGCGGCGGATCATTTCCGGGTTCAGACCGTCCGCATCGGGCGCCATGTCTTTTTCTTCTTCACCGTAAACATAGCAGCGGAACTGATTCGCCCATGCATACTGCTTGCGGATCGGTTGGAAATCCCGCCAGTTCGGAAACACACGAATGGTTTTCACCCCAACGGCCGCCAGTGCGGCAAAATCCGCATCGACGGTTTCAAAGTCCCAGTTTTTCCACATATCCGTCCCTGAACGGGAATCCCAATAATTGACGCCGATCGCAAATGAACTCATTGCTGTCCACTCCTTGCTGTTTTTTTGACAAAGCAGGGGTATTCCGTCTTTTTTCCTATTATAAAAGAACAGAACCGCTTGTGAACAGTGTCAAATTATTGGTGTTTACGTTCAAATTGAAGGTTTTGAAAAGCAAAAGAACGCCGCACAAAAAAGGAGCCCATGAAAGGCTCCTGGCAGGCGCTTCAGCCAATCAGCAGGCAAAAAACCGTCAGGATCAGCAGAAAGCCGAAGTTCAGGCAGGTGAACAGTCCCAGATACAGCCGGGTATCTTCCCGGTAATGGGCCGTGAACTCCCGAAAGGTGATCAGCGACGCCAGTGAGGCGATCAGCGTGCCGGTGCCGCCGATGTTCACCCCCCGCAGCAGGGCGGCATACTGGTCGGTGAACTGAGACAGCAGGATCGCCGACGGGACATTGCTGATAAACTGGCAGGAAAATACGGCGGTCAGCAGCGTGTTCTGCGCCAGAAGCGCAGAGAAAAACGAGCGCACTGCGGGCAGGCGGCTCATGTTGCCCGAGAAAATAAAAAAGCACACGAAGGTAGCCAGCAGTCCGTAGTCCACCATGGCCAGCGCTTTTCGATCAAGGACCAGAAGACCGGCCACTGCCGCAGTCAGGACCAGCCAGATGGGCAGCAGCCGGAAAATCATCAGGATCGTCATCAGGAACAGCGTCAGATACAGACCGGTCCGCAGCGGCGGCAGGCGGTCTTCCCGGCGGTCGCTGACCCGAAGGGCGTAGGGCTGGATCAAAAAGCAGCAGCCTGTCACCAGTGCGATGGAAACCACGAAGGGCCAGAGCATGATGGACAGGAATTCTCCCGTGGGGATCTGAAAATGAGAATACAGATACAGGTTCTGCGGATTGCCAAAGGGCGTCAGCATGCCGCCCAGATTGGCGGCAATATTTTGAAGGATGAAGACAAGCGCCACATCCCGTTTCTTTCCGGCGGCGGAGAACACCAGATACCCCAGCGGCAGGAACGTAATCAGCGCCATATCGTTGGCGATCAGCATGGAGCCGATGAAGGTGATGTAGCTCAGGGCGACAGCCGCCGTGCGGGCGTTGCCCGCCAGACGGATGATCTTCCGGGCCAGAATGGCAAAGAAGTGAATGTTCTTCAGGGCGCAGACCACTGCCAGCGTGCCGAACAGGCAGCACAGCGTTTTCCAGTCGAAATAACCGGCGTACTGCGCGTCCGGCGGCACCAGAAAAGCCGAAATGGCCGCCGCAGCGAAAGCGATCAACGGTACGGCATTCTTGCGCGCGAATCGTCTCATCCGCTGAAATTTCTGTTTTTGGCTCTTCCCGACTGCCTGCATTGCCTTTATGCGCCTCGCTCCCCCATGATTCAAACGGGGTTTATGATAGCCTCGCCGGCGGGGAATGTCAAGTAAAACGTTTGCGTATTCGCGGTTTTTCCGTTGTATTCAGCGGCCAAAGAATTGTCATGCCGTCCTTTTTGCGCTATAATGAACGCTGTTGCTGGTTTTTCAGCTGATTCTTCGGCGTTTTCCCATACCACAAAAGCTGAAGGGGGCAAGGAAATTGAAAAAGTTTCTGA
Organism: uncultured Clostridia bacterium; assembly: GCA_934643535.1. Lineage (GTDB taxonomy): Bacteria > Bacillota > Clostridia > Christensenellales > Aristaeellaceae > Limiplasma. The sequence continues at coordinate 6,338 of CAKUCE010000175.1, forward strand.
AGCAGTACTGGTTTATTCTCAGCATGCT
>CAKUCE010000176.1 GCA_934643535.1 uncultured Clostridia bacterium
ATACGTCAAGCCGGATCTTTCCGATGTGACCAGCGGCATAACCGTCATAAACGCAATGAAGACTTTCTCCCCCAACCGTCTGCCGCTTGCGGCGCGCTGCTATGAACTATATTCCGACAAGGTCGCCGCCGGACAGGTCGAAAGTCAGGGCGAGACTTTCGCTTCCTTCCTCTTTGACATTATAAGATATCACGTCACGTGGCGTGAGCTTGACAAATCATACTTTCCCAAGGCATCCGTCGATCTCCCCTACAACTGCTCAAAGGGGTATTACGGAACCGACCTGTGCGAGGTACTGGAGCTGAGCGATAATTCCGCCGTCACCTCCACGCTTGCTATTCATCCCGATGCGCAGGCTGACCTTGAATCCGTGCTTGATCAGCTGGACAAAACCGGAGCGCAGGCGCTGTTCGTCAACGCCCCATCCGGCGAGAGTGTCGAGGAAAAGCAGAAATATAATTACATTGCGCGGCTCGTCGGTGAGCGGGGCTACAGCTTTGTGGACTTCAACGACCTTATCGACGACATGGGAATCGATGCCGGTACGGATTTCTACAACAGGAACCATTTGAATATATATGGCTCAGAGAAGTACACCGCATATCTCATGAACTACATTCTCGAAAACTATGAGCTGAGCCCCCGGCACTCGCAGAAAGCCGAAGCCGATTGGTGCGAGGGCTACTCCGCGTGGCTCAATATAAAGGACAATATCAAATCGCATTGATATCCATTGCCGGCTGTACAGGAACAGCCGACAATGGATATGAAAAATCGCAACAAAACACTTGATATTTTGCCTCAAATGAGATATACTTTTCGACAGCGTGCCGGTGTGATGGAATGGTAGACGTAGCGGATTCAAAATCCGCCGATGGCGACATCGTGTGGGTTCGAGTCCCACCACCGGCACCAAGATTTATTATCAAAATCTGCAGATATTAATTGCGGGCGGGCTGCTTCGCATCATCGTAGCTCATACAAAAAGAGGATTGTGATCAATCACGATCCTCTTTGTTATATTGATATTGAAAAAGCTGGGTGCAGCCGCTCTATCAGCAGGCTGCACCCAGCTTTTGTCGTATGTCATATATTTTCTGTCTGCACGCCCAACTTGGACCATACTCTGGTACTGAGTTCATCATTCGGCATTACACGCGCAAACCTAAAAAGGGTGTTTTATAAAACGGCGTATAGTCAAAGCAAATAATGTCGGAGGTGCAGGCTTATAGTATGGGATCAGAAAAAAGATATACGCTGAGAGCTGCCGCTGTGGTGCTGCCCGGAAAAGCGCACATTGCGGCAGGCTGCCCCTGCGAGGATGTCGTTACCATGCGTGAATCTGCCGGCTTCTATTTCTACGGACTGGCGGACGGGCAGAGCCGGAAAAAGCACTGCAGAAAGGGCGCGGAAATAAGTCTTTCCACCGCAGCGGAGTATATCAGCGCGTCCGGAATAGACAGTTGGCACCGTGAGCCTTATCTGCGCAGATTGCAGCACGGGCTTGTGAAAAGTATTCAGACGGCGCTGAAGTGTGAAGCCGCCGCGCGCTCCTGCGATTTGCTTGAGTTCGGGTCAACGCTTGCCGCACTCGCCGTCGAGCCGTGCTCCGGCAGATATGTGCTTGTCCACATCGGTGACGGGAGGGTCGTGGGAATACGCGGCACAGGCGAGGTAAGGGATCTCAGCCCGCCGGAGAACGGACTGTGCTTAAATCAGGCATGGCTGACAACGTCGCCGGATGCGGGAAAGCATCTGCGCGGATATGTGGGCAGCATAGCAAACTATCGCAGGATCATTATTATGAGCGACGGGGCAGACCGCATGCTCCGCAATGAACGGCAACGCCGGAAACTGGCTGAACTCTCTGCCGGGACAAGCTTCAAAAGCGCGCTTGAACACATTGCCGCGAACCGGCCGGACGATGACTTCGGCTGCATCATGATAGATATACACGACGAAGCATAACGATGCAAAAACCTAAAAACTGCGCCTATCAGAGATGCGGTATTATAAAGCCACGATAAAGAAAAGGGGCGGCGCCCCAGATCAGATTATCGAAAATAAATCAAAAAGACAGGAGAAACAAACATGAAAAGAATCATCACCATCATCCTCGTTATCGCAATGGTACTCACAGCGATGTTCAGCCTTGCCGCGTGCTCAAAGACCGGCGAGTGCGAATACTGCGGGCAGAACGAGCCCCTTGTAAAGTACACTTATTCCAATGGAGATACCGTATGGGTCTGCAACGACTGCTACCGCATGTGCAAGCTCTTCGGATGAGCCGGTTCTAAAAAAGCATTAGGGAGACAGGGAGGGCAAAATGAAGAAAAACATTCTGGCACTACTGATCACGGTCATCTGCATTATAACCAGCGGCTGTGCCACGGAAAACAGGGTCATAGCTCTGATAGAGAAAGAGGACTATGCGAAGGCACAGGAAGTGTATTCTGCCACCATAGGCGGCAGCTATGAAAAAAAGCTGGAGCTGGAGCATTCCATAGACGCATACATAGCGGATATGATCGACAAATACAACAACGGGAAAGTCTCCTACGACGAGGCACGCGAAAGCATTTTTCGCATTGAGGCCAGCGGGCTATACGACTATTTTCTGGTGAACGACGCCTATATGTCGCTGCAAACCTTCTACCAGTCAAAGCAAGCCTATGAGATGGGTCTGGCAAATATGGATGCCGGAGATTACGAATCCGCGATGACGCAGTTTTCCTTCGTGAACACGGCAGACACCTGCTATGACAGTGCATGCGAGAAAGCGGAAGAAGCCAAAACGGCCTTTCTTAATGCTGTTATCGCACAGGCGGAGGACGCATTCGACGATACTGATTACTTTCGCGGATATGAGAACGCGATAAGCTGTCTTGTTGACGCAGAGAGCAAAATGTACGACCTCTTCATCTATATGGACGACGCGGCGTTCCAGCTTATGTACGACAAAGCGTCAGAATTCACAAGCCAGTTCACCGAAGCGGCAATAGCAGAGGCAAAGGACATTTTCTCAAACGGAGAAAACTACGAGGGCGCGATCAGTCTGCTCACTGATGCGTATAACTACACCTACGGCGACGACGCCATGCTATACACAGAGCTTTGCAAATATACTGATGCCTATATTGAAAACGCAGTCGCAGAGGCGCAGCAGATATATGACGAAAACCGAGACTATGAAGCAGCGGTAAGCTACCTTCGGAATGTGATAGGCGTGGTAGGTGAGAACGAAACACTGCGCAGCGAAATAGAGAAGTACGCCAGTTATGCGCCGGTCCTCCTCACCTCTCTCGACCCCATCCAGAAGGGCAAGTGGCTGAGCATCGGAACGGATATCAAGAAGGTCTACACAGACGTTTCCAACAACGTTTACGATTCACAGACCGTGATTGCCCCAAAGCGTTCCAGCTACCGCGACAAAACGGAGGATGATTCATACGTCAGCTACTACCTCAACAGCGAATACACCACGCTCACCGGTGTGCTGTACAGACCGTATGACTCTCTGTCTTGCACCTCAGTATGGCAAAAGACGCCCGTGATAAAGATATATGGAGACGGCATACTCCTTTACGAAGCGCCGGGCATCGACCAAAACACCTTCGATCCCATCAGCCTGAATGTCAACGTGACCGGCGTGCGTGAGCTGAAGATCGTTAACTTTGGCGTATGGAACGGAAACGACAGCGGCAACATCTATTTTGCAAGCTATCATCCTATGGTCTGCCTTGCGGAAATGTATCTGAACAAGTGATCTTCATGAAGTCCTCCCTATACTGTGACAATGCCCCCCACCGTGCCGCCTTCTGCGGCACAGTGGGGGTAAATCATATTATCTGTTTGTTTATCCAAGCACAGCTTCACCCATAGCGGTAAGCTCTGCGGTGGAATAACGGTGGAAGCTGCCGAGCGGGCTTTCCGCGTCCTCGGCCGCATATGCGTCAAACACGATCAACCTGTTGCCGGCAGCATCATAGCCAAGGCCAAAGGGCACATAAGCCTCCGCTTCAAGAGAATCATCGGTCAGGTCGAGGATAACAGTCACGCGTGACGATGAAAGCGCCACAGCGTTATCGTCCATAAACTGGCAAACGGTTTCTTCACTATACAGTCCAAGGCCAACAAGCGCCGTTTCCATCTCGACCTCATTAAGTATCTCGCCGGTATAGGAATACTCAATAACGGAATCACTCATAACGGCAAACAATCTGCCGTCCGGAGACTGCGCCAGCATACGGACGTCATCCGCGCCGTATACAAAAGGAAGCTTTGCAATGACATGGCCGCCGTCAACATCGGATATGTGCAGAGAGACAGCCTCCGTCCCGTCGGACTGGGTGGTGCACAGCATATATATCGCCGCGCCGCGCGATACGTCCCAGAGATAGGCATCCCGTATAAACTGCGTCGGCATTTCACCGTTGTCGTCTGTAGTCAGGAACTTCTTATCTGCGGCGTCAAAGCCCACAAGAATACAGCCATTATCCGCATCGCCCCTCAGCGCAAAGCAGACGCACTCACTGTCGGCCTTGAGCGAAGCTTGAAAGAAGGAATATCCGTCAGGCACATCATAGCTGCCAAGCTTTTCTGCGCGTTCTTCGCCCGGTATCCACGAATACAGAAGGATGCTGCCGCCGTCTTCCGCGTCCGCGGCATAGTACACCGCGCCATTATAATAGAACGAATCCATGACAGAGATCCCGCTCTCCGCCTGAATAACTTCAGCGGAAACCGACACGCTGCCATCCTGCAAGGAGACGATGTAGTATTCACTTTCTGCGGGCGCACCGGCCTCCGCTTCCCAGTCATATTGGTAAGGACTTCTCTTCACATAAAAGCACCTGCCATCCGGTGAAGTTCCAAGAAGCGTGCTTTCATCGTATTCATCCCCGGCAAACGGAAGCGCAGCATGGCTGCATTCATTTTTACGTGTGTCCGTTATATACAGGACGTCGTCCTTCAAAAGATAAAACCTGCTCTCTGCCCTGTCCGGCTCATATAAAAACGGGTCATTGCCGGTAACATCCGGTGCAGTGTCAAGCGACATATAGCCTTTGTCATACGCACCTGTTTCATACCGCAAGACTCTGTCGGTCGTGAGGACATATATGTATCCGCCGGAAAAGCAGACGTCCTTGATATCCTCGCAGAAGAAGTGCGATTGTCCGGGAACACGGGGATCCGAATAATCGACAGAGGCGACATTGCCGTTTCTGAGAATAGCTGTTATTCCGTCCTCACGGCAGATGCTTTTAACGATTGGGGAACCGAAGTCGTATTTTCTGAGGACTTTGCCGGTGGCGAGTTCTATCGCCTCGCAGTAGTTTCCGGCGATAAAAACTGCGGCGTCCGTGTCAAATTCGCCGTCGCGGTAATATAACGGCTCTATGCGGTATTCGTATCCCACGCCGTACTTTGACTCCTCAATGCAATTGACGACCTCATTCTTATCCAAGTCGTACACATAAAGAGCGATCTGATCGGAGTGATCGACAGTGCCCGCATCTGTACTCAACATAGTGTCATAGGAGGTGCAGAAAGTGAGATAGCTGCCAATCATATTCATTTCATACACATAGTCCGGAACGGTGCAAAGGCGCCGGATATCACCCGAGACGAGATCAAGATAAAACAGCCGGCTGACAGGAGCTTCAGGCAGATATATGGGAGAGTCTGAGACTGCAAATACCAGCCCGCTGCCGTCAGGTGCGATGGCAAGCAGATCCAGATCATAATTAAAATAATCCAGCGAAATATCCGCATCGCACAAGGCTTTGACCGCGGCGTTAAGCTCATGCTTTCCCAGCAGGGCGCCGGTCTCAGTGTCGATCAGATTTACATAATAGTTAGTTTCAAACGCATCCGTATATTCTGACGTAATTATCGCGGCAAAGCTCCCGTCGGCAGAAAGCATGATACCAGAAGCATGTTCATCCGTTAAGGTCGAAAGCTCCCCTGTTTCGTAGTTCCAGCAGAATATGCCGGAATATGTGCTTATCAGCAGACTGCTTTTCCCCGGAATAAGCAGCTCCGGAGAGAAAAACTGCGATGAAATCTCCTCATCAAAACGTACTGCGTCAATTAAGTCAAAATTTCCGTCTCTTACACAGACACGCTTGTACTCATCCTCAAGGGTGAATATATACTCCCCTTCCGTGTCGCAAAACATTTTATAGACCTTATCCGACGCAAAGCTTTTCGTCGCCCTGTATGGCTCTTCATTGCCAGGCGTTACATAGATGTCCAGCGCGCTTCCAAGAACGTATTTTGCGTCCGCCAGCACGGGCCTGTCCTGCGTCTCGGAAGGCAGGGCGCGCAGCGCCATCTCAATAGCGCCTATAGTGTCCTCC
>CAKUCE010000177.1 GCA_934643535.1 uncultured Clostridia bacterium
CGCCTGACCGTTGTCGCCAAGGACGCGGCCTATGCCGTGACCGTGGAGCTTCATTACCGGGGCTGGGCCGATCTGCCGCTGCTGACCAAATGGCTGGTCATCCGCAACGGCGAGGAGGGCGCGCTGGAGCTGGAACAGATGAAGAGCGCCGCGTGGCAGCTGCCGCTGGGCCGGGATTACCGCCTGACCCACCTCACCGGCAACTGGGGCTGCGAGTACACCAAAAACCAGCTCATGCTCACTCAGGCCCGCACCGTGCTGCAAAACAACCGCATCACCTGCGCCGCCGCCCAGCAGATCCCCTTCTTCGCGCTGGATCAGGACGGCGCGGCCACCGAGGAAAGCGGTCCTGTATTCTTCGGCGTGCTGCATTGGAGCGGCAATTTCGACATCACGGTGGAGCGGCAGTTCGGCAGGCTGGTCACCGTCACCGGCGGCGTAAACAGCTTTGACACGAAATATCCCCTGAAGCCGGGCGAGCGCTTCGAAACGCCACAGTTCACGGCAGGCTTCTCGAATCGGGGCTTCGAGCGTATGAGCGAGGTCTTCTACGACTGGCAGTTCGATCACCTGATGCCCCGGGGCAGAAAAACCGACAAGGCGCACGCCGAGCGGCCCGTGATCTACAATTCCTGGTATCCCTATGAATTCGACGTGCGGGAGGACAACTGTCTGGCCCTGATCGACAAATGCGCGCCGCTGGGCGTGGAGCTGTTCGTCATCGACGACGGCTGGATGCCCAGGCGCGTCAACGACAAGGCCGGTCTGGGCGACTGGGTCGCCGACCCGGAGCGTTTCCCGCATGGGCTGCAGGCCATTTCCAAAGCCTGCCACGACAAGGGGATGCTTTTCGGCCTGTGGGTGGAGCCGGAAATGGTCAACCCGGACAGCGATCTTTACCGGGCCCATCCCGACTGGGTCATTCACGATCCCACCCGGCCCCGCATTCTGCAGCGGAATCAGCTGGTGCTGAATCTGGCCCGGGACGAAATCCGGGATTGGGCCATCGCGTGGCTGGATGATCTGATCGACACCTGCCGGCTGGACTACCTCAAGTGGGACATGAACCGCTATGTCACCGAAAACGGCTGGCCGGACGCGCCTTACGAGGAGCAGCAGAGCCTGTCCGTCCGTTACACGAAGAACCTGCTGGCCATCTGGCAGCACCTGAACGAGAAGCACCCCGACGTGCTGTTTGAAAACTGTGCCAGCGGCGGCGGGCGTTCCGACTTCGGCATGGTGCCCTACGCCGACCGCATCAACCGCAGCGACAACGCCGACCCGGTGGACGTGATGGTGCTGCACGAGGGCTTCTCCATGCTGTTCGTGCCCAAGACCGCCGGCGGAGCGGGCAACATCGCCCCGGCCCGGCACCACATCCACAACCGGCCCACGCCGCTCCGCTTCCGCATCCACTGGGGCATGACCGGCTCCATGAGCATCGGAATCAACCTGCTGACCGCTTCTCCGGAAGAACTGGACGAGCTGAAAAAGGGCATTGCCGAGTTCAAGCGCCTTCGGGGCGACCTGCAGGACGCCTACGTGTACCGTATCGCGTCGGCCACCCGGCACCCCTACGCCCTGTTCCAGTATGTGTGCCGGGATCGGAAGGCCTTCACGCTGTTCTCCTTCGGCCACGGCATGCGCTGCTGGGATCTGCCCATGCCCCGTTTCCGCATGCGGGGCCTGCTCCCGGACGCGGTATACGTCTGCGAGGACGGCCGCCGCATGACCGGCGAAGCCCTGATGAACATCGGCGTAGAGGTTCCTCTGAAGGGCGACTGCGACAGCAGGATGGACGTGTGGCGGCTGGAGAGGGCGTAAGCACGAAAACGGTGAAATCAATCTAGAAACAAGCAAAAACCCCTGACTGGCTTTCCTCCCAAGGGGGAAAGCCGTCAGGGGTTTCGTATGTCGGATGAACCGTCCTATTTTCGGTTGCTATTTGGCGCTTTTGACGCCGCAAACTGCCGGAATGCTTCCTCAATCCTTCAGAGTTTGAAGAAGGGCCTCTGCTTTTCCCTTGCTGGCAAAGTTCAGCGGAGAGAACCGGCCGTCTCGTACGGTTTCCAGCTTTTCGCGGGCTGCGGCGCGGTTTCCGGCTTCGATGTCGTACTGGGCAAGAAAATACAGCGTGTCCAGCTGGCCGGGCTTTTGCTCCAGCGCTTTGTCAAAATAGCCGCGAGCCGTTTCTTTGTCGCCCTTGAGACGGAAATAAGTCTGGCCCAGATTGTCCAGCGTGATGGGATCCTCGTCGTCGTATTCCAGCGCCTTCAGATTGTATTCCAGCGCTTTGTCGAAATCACCCGCTTCTACCAGCAGGTAGCCGAGCGTTTCATAGATCAGGCCGCTTTCGCCCTTTTTATCCTGAGCTTCCAGCACCTCCAGGGCCTTGCTAAGGTCGCCCAGCTTGTAGACGGCCACCGCGTAGTTCACAAAGAGCTGCCGCTTCTGGTCGTCCGCCATGGGGTACTTCTGTACGGATACCAGCAGCTCCCGGGCCTTTTGATACTGGCCGCTGCGCAGAAGCAGCACCGAATAGGGCAGGATGGTCTTCATATCCTTCAGCCCTTCGTTCATGCATTCCTCATAGAGCTTGAGGGCTTCGTCGCAATTTCCCTCGTTGTGGAGCTTCATGGCCTTGCGGGCCTTAAAGATGGTATTCAGCGCCATGGAATCCGTTTCTCCTTCCAAAATCAGTTGATCTGAGCTATCCCTTTCTCAAAAGCAGGTCACGGCATGGCAGACTCCTGACGGAGCTTGCGCCGCAGACGGGCATAACGATATTGTAGCTCATTTTGCTTTTCTTGTACAGCCTCGTCTTTGTGAAGCCGCGGTTCTGCCAGCAAAAGAAGCGCCTGCCGGACATAATGCAGCGCCTGCTCCGGGTCTCGGAACTGATGCTCGTAGAGCTTGGCCAGCGCTTCGTAGGCGAAGACAGGGTCGTCGCCCCGTTCCAGCATGGTTTCCAGCAGTCTGGCCGCAGCACGGTATTGCCCTTCCCGCTTTTCGTGGACGGCCATGGCGCGGGTGGCCTGCGCCCGAAAAGAACCGCCCTCGCACAGACGGTAGCACTTCATGGCCGTCTCCTTCTGACCCTGCTTTTCCAGTGCGCGGGCCAAAGAAAACAGGTCTTCCTGCTCCGCAATGTCCTCCGGATGACTGAACTGAACGCACAGCACGTAAAACAACTGGGCCAGACTGACGATGTCCTGCCGGTTATGATCCAGAATGCCGATGAGCGGCGTAAAGTTCCGATCTTTCAAATACTGAAAGTAGGTCTGGGGCACCAGAGCGCCGGGAAGATCGTCCTCCCGCTCCACCCCCAGCAGCGCCGTTTCCAGCGTGCCCAGATTGCACTGCTTCAGCCGCAGCTTCCAAAGGCGGCGGGCGGGAAACAGCACGTCCGCGTGGCAGGCGGGGATGCCGTCGTCCCGAATGCGATGCATGAGAAAACGGGTCTTGAGCAGCGGCACGTCGAAGGTCTTTCCATTGAAGGTACACAGCACGGAGAAACGCTTCATCCGGGCAGCCAGCAGATTCAGCATGGCTTCTTCATCCGGATAGTCCCGCATGAGAAACTGTTCCACCGCAAAGCCCGCCGGGGTAAAATAACCAAGTCCCACCTGAAACGCGACCGTACCCACACCGCCGGAAAGCCCTGTGGTTTCCGTATCCAGAAAAAGCACGTTCTCCGGCGCGACAGAGCAAGGAAATTCGCAGCCGAACACGGTGCGCAGCGTTTCCGGCGTGGCATAGCTTCGGTCGCAGAAGGTGGACAACGGGAACACGGCCTCCCGGCGATACAGCCCTGTTTCCGTCGGACTTTCACACCTGGGAGCCGCTGCCTTGGCCGGGGCCGCGTCCATCATTCTCAGCTTGTTCAGAAGTCCTGCCATTGTGCCAACAGCTCCTTGAGAATCATCTGTGCGTTCTGCTTGCCGTCGGCGCCCACTTCCGCCGCCGGGCCCACGCAGGCCGGACAGCCGTCGGTGCAGCCGCATTCCTGCACTACGGACAGCGCCTGTTCCAGCAGAAGCTGCTGCATGGAGTAAGCCTTTTCGCTCAGTCCCACGCCGCCGGGGAAGGAATCATAAAGGAAGATGGTAGGCTTATCCGTAATCGGCGCTTTGACCTGATACACCACCCGAATATCCCGGGGCGAGCACATCAGGTACAGGGGGGCTACGATGGAAAGCAGATTGGCTACGCCCACCAGCGCCCCCTGCAGGTCGTCGTTGGAATAGCGGGCTGCCAGACTGTCGGGGATCGTCCACCACATGCCAACGGTGTGCATGTCGCTCTGGGGCAGACGCACCTCGCCGAAGCCCAGATTTTCGTGGGTGTCCAGCTTCATTTTCTTGAAGACCTTCACGATGGTGCTGACACGCAGCTCGCCCAGCGTCACTTCCACGCCGCTCTTCCCCTGTTTTTCTTCCAGCTTGTCCAGAATGTGCAGGCTCACGTTCATGTCCGCATCGGTGTAATAATCCACGTCCACCGCCCGAATGAAAGCCTTGCAGGCGTCATAGTCCAGCTTCTCCACCTGATACTGCCGGGCCTCGTGCATGTAGATGGCGTTTTCGTGCAGCAGCATGGGCACGGTGAAACGGTCCATTTCGCCAATGACCCGGTGATGGGCCGGATTGGTAATGTCGATGATGACGAAGTTCTCCGCCGTAGCGCTGCGCAGGGAAATTTCCCCCGAAGGAAGTTCTTCTTCCATCCAGTAATATTTGCCGTCCAGATGACGCAGAATGTTGTTCTCCACCAGATATTCCAGACATTCCTCCGTATCCGGCAGACCGCCGAAGCGCTCGCCGTCCTTGAAGGGCAGCTCGTAAGCGGAGCATTTCAGGTGGGAAAGCAGAATGTAGAGGTTGTTCGGCTGTACCAACGCATTTTCCGGTGAGGTTCGGAAGAAATAATCCGGATGCTCGATCACATACTGATCCAGCGGCGCGGAGGAGGCCACCAGAATCGTGACGGCCGTATCCTTGCGCCGCCCGGCCCGTCCGGCCTGCTGCCACGTGGAAGCAATGGAGCCGGGATAGCCGCACAGCACACAGGCGCTCAGGGAGCCGATGTCCACGCCCAATTCCAGCGCGTTGGTGGAAACGACCATGTCTACCTCTCCCGCCCGAAGGCCGCGCTCAATTTCCCGGCGCTCTCCGGGCAGGTAGCCGCCCCGATAGCCGCGCACCCGCCCGGAAAAGCCGTAGGCATCGCGGACGCAATCCTTCAGGTAGCGGGTCAACACCTCTACCTGCACCCGGCTCTTGGCAAACACGATGGTGGGAATGCCATTGCGCAGCATCTCCTCCGCTACGGCCCGGGTTTCGTTCAGGCAGCCCTTGCGGATGCCCAGCTGCTTATTCACCACCGGGGGATTATAAAAAATAAAGTGCCGTTCGCCGGAGGGCGCGCCGTTTTCCGTCACGGCGGTCACTTCCCGTCCCGTCAGCGCCTGCGCCAGCTCCACCGGGTTCTGGATGGTGGCGCTGCACAGAATGTACTGGGGGTGACTGCCATAAAAAGCGCACAGCCGTTCCAGCCGCCGGAGCACATTGGCCAGATGACTGCCGAATACGCCGCGGTAGGTGTGGATTTCATCAATGACGATGTATTGCAGATTTTCAAACAGCTTCACCCACCTGGTGTGATGGGGCAGAATGTTGGCGTGGAGCATATCCGGGTTGGTGACCACGATATGGCCCGCCTGACGGATGGATTTCCGGGCGGCGTTCTGGGTGTCGCCGTCGTAGGTGTAGGCCTTGATATCCATATCGAGGGCCTGAATCATATCATACAGGCCGCTGACCTGGTCGGCGGAGAGCGCCTTGGTGGGGAACAGATACAGCGCCCGCGCGTCTTCGTTTTTCAGGATGGCGCTCAGAACCGGCAGATTATAGCACAGGGTCTTGCCGCTGGCGGTGGGCGTAACGACGACGAAATCCTTCTTTTCCTGCGCCAGCTCAAAGCTCTGCGCCTGATGGGTATAAAGCCGGTAAATACCGCGCTTGCGAAGAACATCCTGAATGCGGGGATCCATGCTTTCGGGAAAATCGGCATATTTTCCCTCGGTGGCTGGCAGTGTGCGCCAGTGGGTGACGCAGCTCATAAATTTTGAATTCTGACGAAGCTGGCCCAGCAGTTGATCCAGATTCACTTGAGGGCCCCCTTTCCCGACAAAGCATAAAGAAGCGAACAAACGTGCGCTATGGTGGTATTATAGCAGGTATGGGGCCGGAATGACAAGGAAAAAATGCACCGCTTGACCAGCTCCGCCGAAAAGGGTATGATAAACAGGGAACCTTGACTTTTCATGGATATAGGAGCAAAGCAT
>CAKUCE010000178.1 GCA_934643535.1 uncultured Clostridia bacterium
CTATGGGCCCAGGCAGGTGGTAAAGGATTTCTCCCTGTCCGTCAACGACGGCGAGATCATGGGCATCATCGGCCCCAGCGGCTGTGGCAAAACGACGCTGATCCGCGCCCTGTGCGGCCTGATCAAGCCGGAGGAGGGCGATATTTATATCAACGACCAGTTGGTTTTCAGCGTGGAAAAGCGCGTGAACATTCCCCCGGAGCGCCGCGGCATCGGCGTGGTGTTTCAGGATTACGCGGTGTGGCCCCATCTGTCCGTGTGGGACAATGTGTGCTACCCCATGAAAAAGCACAAGGTACCCAAGGACGAAATTCCCAAGCGTGCCGCCTACGCGCTGGAGCAGGTGCGCATGACCGGCTATGAAAAGCACATGCCCGCCCAGCTGTCCGGCGGCCAGCAGCAGCGCGTGGCAATCGCCCGTTCGCTGGTTTCCTCCGACGAGCTGATCGTGCTGGACGAGCCCATCACCAATCTGGACGCCAAGCTGCGCGAGGAAATGATTTTGGAAATTCAGATGATCCAGCAGCGCATCGGCACCACCATCATTTACATTACCCACGATCAGGAAGCCGCCCTGCAGCTGTGCGACCGGATCGCCGTGATGCAGCCCGACGGGCAGATCTGCCAGATCGGCTCCGACGAGGAGATCATCCGCCAGCCTGCCAACCGGTTCGTATATTCCTTCATCGGCGTATCCAACTTCCTGCCCGTTGCGGAAAAGGAAGGCAAGGTATGTCTGGGGCTGGGGCAGGAGCCTGTGCTGTTCGACAGGCTGCCCGAGGGCTTTGCCGTCGGCAAAAAGAATATGATGGGCGTGCGCCCCATGGACATTGTGTTTGACAACCGGAGCCCCGTGCGGGCGGAGATTCAGCGCGACACCTTCCTGGGCAACCAGTACGACTATCAGGTTTGTCTGGACGGACAGGAGCTGCGCGTGGAGCGCAACGCTCTGGACGTGCTGAGCGACCCGACCCATTACGCCGCAGGGCAGGAAGTGGGGCTGCGCTTTCTGAACGTAAAATTCTATGAGGAGGAGGCGCAAGCATGATCGGCAGCAAGTATCGCGCCAGCCGCGACATGGCCCGCATGGACGGCAAAAAGTTCAGTCTGGATAAAGTGCTGACCATTCTGTCCTTCGTGATCCTGATCGTTGTGGTGGTCATCCCCATGGTGATGATCGTGTACAACACCTTCTTCTTTGAGGGCAAGTTCGACACCAGTCTCTTTACCGAGATCATTCTGGATCCCGCCAACGTAACGGCGATGTGGAACACCATCAAAATCGCCCTGCTGGTGACCCTGTTCGGCACCGTCGTGGGTCTGTTCTTCGCGTGGCTTCTGGGCCGCAGCGATATTCCCCTAAAGGGCCTGATGCGTTCCATGTTCACCATTCCCTATATGTTCCCGCCCTTCTTCGGGGCCATGGCGTGGGAGCTGCTGCTGTCCCCCCGCTCCGGCTACCTGAACAAGTGGCTGATGGCCACCTTCCATCTGGCCAAAGCGCCCTTTAATATCAATTCCATCGGCGGCATTATTTTTGTGGAATGTTCCTATTACTTCCCCTTCGTGTTCATGCAGGTGGTTTCCGCGCTGGAGCGCATGGACCCCACGTTGGAGGAATCTGCCCGGATCGCAGGTGCGAAGCAGTGGTATGTCATCCGCCGCATCACCATGCCGCTGGTGCTGCCCGCCACCAGCGCGGGCGCGCTGCTGATCCTGACCAGCTCGCTGTCTCACTTCGGCGTGCCCTCCATTCTGGGCTTCAGCAAGAAGATCTACACCCTGCCCACCCGCATTTACCAGCTCATTTCCCGTGCCAGCGGCTCGTTCCAGGGAATCCGCGAGGGCGCGGCCCTGTCCATCCTGCTGGTGATCGTGGTCATGCTGGCACTGTGGCTGCAGAAGGTCGTGCTGCGTTCGGGCAGCTATGACATCATCAAGGGCAAGAGCATGCGCCCCATGCTGATCAAGCTGCGCGGCGCGAAGATCCCTCTCTTGATCGTTTCTCTGCTGTCCCTGTCCATTATCGTGCTGGTGCCGCTGGTGATGATCATTCTGGTGGGAATGCTGAAGGCTTACGGCCTGCCCCTTACCCTCGAAAACTTCACCTTCGACAACTACCTGAACCTGTTCAAGTCCAAGATGGTGCAGGATTCCGTGGTAAACTCCCTGACCCTGTCCGTCTCTGCCGGCGTAATCGCCATGTTCCTGGGCGTGATGATCGCCTACGTCATCCAGAAAATCAAGCCCAAGGGAAAAACGGCGCTGGAGATCATTTCCATCCTGCCGTACTCCATCCCAGGCATCGTGCTGGCTATCGGCGTGATCCTGTCCTGGAGCGGCGCGCTGGGCGTAAACCTGTACAACACCCTGTGGATCATTCTGGTGGCGTACATCGCCCGCTATCTGGCCTTCTCCATGAAGTCGGCTTCCGCGTCCCTGCAGCAGGTACACTATTCGCTGGAGGATGCGGCCCGCACCTGCGGCGCCACTCACTTCGAGTCCCTGACGGACGTTACCCTGCCGCTGATCCGTCCGGCCATGATCTCCGGCTTCTTCCTCATTTTCCTGCCCGCCATGCGCGAGCTGACCACCTCCGTGCTGCTGTACGGCCCCTATACCCGCACGCTGGGCGTGGCGATCTACTCCCTGCGCAGTGACGGCTACATTGTGGACGCCTCCGCTCTGGCCTCTCTGGCCATCGTGCTGATCATTATCTGCAACGCGGTGGTCAACGCCATCGTCAAGGATAGGAAGAAGGTGTAACAGATGGATCAGATCGTACTTTCCCACGTTACCAAAACCTTTACCACCAAAACGCTGGGCACCGTGACCGCCGTGAACGACTTCAACCTGACCATCAAAGAGGGCGAATGCTTCTCTTTCCTTGGCCCCAGCGGCTGCGGCAAAACCACCACCCTGCGCATGATCGCCGGGTTTGAGGATCTGAGTCAGGGCGAAATCCACCTGTGCGGCAAGCCGGTGAGCATCAAGAGCAAAAATCTCTACGTGCCCCCGGAGGATCGCGGGCTGGGTATGGTGTTTCAGTCCTTCGCTGTGTGGCCTCACATGAACATTTTTGAAAACGTGGCCTTCCCCCTCCGGGTGCGCAAGGTGCCCAAGGCGGAAATGGTGGAGCGCGTCCAAATGGCCCTGAAGCACACCAGTCTGGACGGCATGGAAAAGGTCTATCCGGGCAATCTGTCCGGCGGCCAGCAGCAGCGCATCGCTCTGGCCCGCGCCATCGTGACCAACCCCAAGGTAATGCTGCTGGACGAACCTCTGAGCAACCTGGACCCCAAGCTGCGTGAAACCATGCGCTTTGAGATCAAGGAACTGCAGAAGAAGTTCAACTTCACCATCATCTTCGTTACCCACGACCAGTCCGAAGCCATGGCGCTGTCCGACCGGATGATGGTCATGGACATGGGCAACATCGTGCAGATCGGCACGCCTACCGAGCTGTACAACCGGCCCGTGAACCGCTTCGTTCATAAGTTTTTGGGCCAGTCCACCTTTACCGACGTAATCCTGCAGGACGGCAAGGCCTACGCCAAGGGCGATATGGAGCAGCCTCTGCCCGTTTCCCTTCCGGAAAGCGGCGAGCGGGAAATGGTCATGGCCACCCGCCCCAACCAGATCGACATGAACCGCACCGAGGGCTACAAAACCAAGGTGGAAAAGCGCATTTTCCTGACCAACTACACCGAGTATCTGGTGCGCGTAGGCGACCAGCTGCTGCAGGTGCAGACCCCTCACCGCAATGCCTTTGCTCAGGGAGAAACCTGTTACCTCAAGTTCCCGGGCATCATGTGGTACGGCAAGGAAGACGAAGCCGCCGAGGCGGAGCGCAACCGCCGCCAGCTGGTGTAATTTCTTTCGGTCGCTTCCCCGGTTCCAAAAATCCCCAATGCTTGCTGCATTGGGGATTCATACTGCTGAAAAACGCGATGTTAACGAGAGAAGAGAAGGCGTTTTTCAGCTTGATTCCTCAGCATTTTCCTCTTTCCTTTGTGTTTTCTGGCTTTCTGTTGCTTATCTATTTCACATTCGCCTGTTTTTTCTTGCTGTTTGGGTAAAAATTGCCCGTTGACGGACTTGGTCAACGGGATGAGGCTGCGGGATGCAGCCTTTTTTCGTATGCAATACGCTTTCTGAATGGCTCGTTTTTTCAAAAATGTTCTTCTGTTATTGTGTTTTTTCAGTCTTCCTGCCGGCGGGCCTCTGCCGGGGTAACGCCGAAATATTTTTTGAATTTCTTTGTGCTGTTGCTGCGGTCAATATACCCTACCTGCCGGAAGATCTCCGCAATGGGCATTTCCGTGGTCGTAATCAACTGCCATGCCTTTTCCATGCGAATCTGCGTAATGCAATCCATGTACCGCATCCCGGTCCGCGCCCGGAACAGACGGCTCATATGCTCGCGGGAAACACCGAAATGCGCCGCCATCTCATCCAGAGAAAGATCCTCGCGCTGATAGTTTTCCTCCAGGAAACGCAGCATCTCCTCCCGGTCGCCTTCCGATGCGTTTTGAGTGCAATATCGTTCCGTCAGCTGTAAAAGCGCCGCATGGAATTTTTCCTGATTTGCCGTGTCAATTTCTTCTAACGACTGTAAAAGCTCTGAATCTGATGGATTTTCCGACTGGCTCAAGGCGCGAAGGAGCGGCTGCATGGCGCAGCAGCGAAGATACTGCCGTGTCTCCGAAGAGGGGGCTTCTTCCGTCTGCCGCAGCATTTTTTCCAGAATGCGGCCAGCCCGCTGCGCGTTGAACTCCGCCAGCGCTTCCGACAAAGCGTTCAGTTCCCGGGAGGACAGCGTATGGGCCTGCAGTGCCGTGGAGGCGTCTGCAAAAACGAACGTTTCGGATGATTTTTCCTTTTGCAGCTTTCCCATTTCCTGCAATGTATGCAAATAGGCAAAGTCAATGGTATTCCAATTTCGAGTGGGAACGCTCAACACCATTTTAACCTTCTCCGCGCCCGCTGCCTTCAGCGTCTGAAAAAGTTTTTCCGCTTTAGCCCGGCGCAGCTGTCTGGAGTCATCCTGATTCGGGAGCTCATCCAGATAAACCCAAACCAATCCATCCTCCGTCTGGCTCGCACAGCATAAATAATCTTCCAGGAAACCAGAAGGATCGAACTGCTCCGCCCATACGGCCGTAACAAATACATAGTCTTCCGCCAATTCGATCCCGCACTGCCGCAGCAGCGGCTCGTATTCCTCCTGTCCTTTTAGCAGGCCGTGAAAAAGCATCTGAGCCGTCTGATTCCGCAGCAGCGTCCGAAAGTTGCTCAGGGTGGAAATATTCTCATTCATGGTTTGCTGAATCAGCGCGTGGATATTGCTGAATTCCCCCATATGCGGGGCCGGAGCTTTCTGACCGCGCACGGCGTTTTCCAGATTTTTCAGCTGAATCATGCGCCGGTTGGTCAATACGCCGCAGAGCAGGCCGGACAGCAGCATGCCAATAGCCAACAGAAGGTAATTCAGATATTGAACGCGGCTCACGTTCGCATACAGCTGGTGCTCGTTCACCCACAGTTCCACCTTCGCTCCCATCTGTTCCGTTTGCCCGGCGGCCGCAATCCAGCCGCCGGAAGCGATACTGTCGCCAAAGGTTTCCTCTGTTACAGGGCGAAGCGTTCCATTGACAGAGCCAAAGTGTACCTGAGTTTCATCCAAAAAAGTGAGACGCAGAAGCAGCGCTTTGCTGTTGCCCGCCAATCCCTGTAAAAAGGCGGCAAAGGCGTTGAAATCAATCAGATAATTCACGGTGATCTGGCTGTTCTGTCCAAACGGATGAATGGGAAAATGCAAAAGCATAAAACCGTTGTTCGCGCTCTTTTTCAGCAGCGTCACAACGGAAGTCTCCGTTTTCAAAAGTTCGTCCGCCCGATCGCCGGTTTCCCGGGGCAATTTCAAATCCGCATTCAGATAAACCTTGGCACGGGCCATACCGCTGCTGCCATAAACATGAGCGTCGTCATAATACAGCAAAAGATCACTGATGGTTTGATCAAAGGCATAGACCGTTTCCAGAATCCGAATTCCCCGATGAGCGCTGATGGCGTTGGAAAGCATCGCGGAGGGAGCTAGTTCCGGGACGCTGGAAAGATAAACGCTGTTTTCCCGATACTGCCGGTAGCAGTCGTCCAGTCCCGCAGAAATACGACTGACCTGCATTTCCAGCTGAGCTTCATCGTTTTTCCGCAGCTGCTCCATTGAAAGGGTAGAAAGCAGGATGCTCAGGGTCAGAAACGGCAGCGCAATGCAAAGATAAGTCGCGAAAAAGCGACGTCCGATCTTTTTTCCGTTTCCCACAGGCAGCCC